>JALVUB010000178.1 GCA_027023915.1 Sedimenticola sp. | reverse complement strand
GTTCGACACCGGGCGGCCATCCATGGTGATGCGATCGTCCAGGGTGGCGCGGTCCCCCAGCTTCGCGGTGCGGCCATTGACCGCCACCCGCCCCTCGCGAATCCACCCCTCCACCTGACGACGGGAGCCCAGGCCGGCATTGGCCAGCAGTTTTTGCAGCCGTTCCGGTTCAGGGCGTTTCATCGGTTTCGGGAGCGCCGTCGGTTTGCGCCGAAGAGGGCGTTTCCGCGGCGTTTGGGGCGGAATCGTTTGTTCGCGCCGGGGACGGCGCTCCTACAGGGACTGTAGGAGGCCCGTCCTCGGGCCGAACAGGTTCACTCCCTTCCCCGGCAGCATCGGAACCACCCGGCTCCGGCAGCTCCAGCTCGGGATCAAGGCTGTCGATGTCCTTGAGTTCCGACAGGGCGGGCAGGTCGTCCAGCGACTTAAGGCCGAAATAGTCGAGAAACTCCCGCGTGGTGCCGTAAAGCGCCGGCCTGCCGGGCACGTCGCGGTGCCCCACCACCCGCACCCATTCGCGCTCCAGCAGGGTGCGGATGATGTTGCTGCTGACGCTCACGCCGCGGATCTCCTCGATCTCGCCGCGGGTGATGGGCTGACGGTAGGCGATCAACGCCAGGGTCTCCATGAGCGCGCGGGAGTAGCGCCCCGGCTTCTCCTCCCACAACCGCGACACCCAGGGGGCACATTCCTTGCGCACCTGAATGCGCCAGCCGCTGGCCACCTCCACCACCTCGATGCCGCGCCCTTCATACTCTTCGGCCAACTCGCCCAGCACTGTTCGCAGGGCTTTTTTCTCCGGGCGCTCCATCTCGTCGAACAGGTTTTGCAGCTCATCCAGGGAAACAGGCCGCCCGGCGGCCAGCAGGGCCGCTTCAAGAATCTGTTTCAGGTTGTCACTGGGATTCATCGCCTCCTCCCGCCGCCTTCAGGTGGATGGGCCCGAAGGTCTCGGCCTGCACCATCTCGATGAGCCGCTGCTTGAGCAGCTCCAGGATCGCCATGAAGGTGACCACCACCCCCTCGCGTCCTTCGCCAATGTCGAAAAATTCGTGAAAATCACTGAAACGGTCGGCGCGGACCCGCTCCAACACCCGGCTCATGCGCTCGCGCAGGGAAAGCGGCTCCTGGGTGACATGGTGACGGCTGTACATGTCGGCCCGCTTCAGCACTTCGTGCAGTGCAAGCAACAGCTCGCGCAGATCAACATCCGGCGGCTTGCGCGTCACCTTGCGGTCGGGCACCTCCACCACCACCGGAAAAACATCCCGTCCCATCTGTGGCAGCCCGTGCAGATCCTCCGCCGCCTGTTTGAAGCGCTCGTACTCCTGCAACCGACGCACCAGCTCGGCGCGTGGGTCCTCGCCCTCCTCTTCCTCCTCCTGGGGCCGGGGGAGCAGCATGCGCGACTTGATCTCCGCCAGCATGGCGGCCATCACCAGATATTCCGCGGCCAGCTCCAGCCGCAGCTCGCGCATCATCTCGATGTACTCCATGTACTGGTTGGTGATCTCCACCAGGGGAATGTCGAGAATGTCGAGGTTCTGACGGCGGATAAGGTAGAGCAGCAGATCCAGGGGGCCCTCGAAGGCATCCAGAAACACCTCCAGGGCGTCCGGCGGTATGTAGAGATCCTTGGGCAGCTCGTAGCGTGGCTCGCCCTCCACGATGGCAAAGGGCATCTCCTGCTGCCGGGGCGCGACCGCCTCTTCCGCGGCCGGCTTCGCCGCCGCTTCGCTCATCGATACGCCAGCGACATGACGTGCCGCACCTCGTCCATGGTGGCGCGCGCCTCCTCGCGGGCCCTCTCGCACCCTTCGTTGATGATGTTGCGCACAAGATCCGGGTCCTTCTCATATTCCGCCGCGCGCGCCTGGATGGGCTTGAGTTCCGCCAGCACCGCGTCGATGACGGGCTGCTTGCATTCGATACAGCCGATGCCGGCACTGCGGCATCCCTCCCGCGCCCACTGCTGCACCCCCTCATCCGAATAGACCTGATGGAACTGCCATACCGGGCACTTTTCCGGATCACCGGGATCGGTGCGCCTCACCCGCGCCGGATCGGTGGGCATGGTGCGCAACTGCCGCTCCACGGTCTTCGGATCGGCGTTGAGGGGAATGGTGTTGCCGTAGGATTTGGACATCTTCTGGCCGTCCAGGCCCGGCATCTTCGACGCCTTGGTGAGCAGCGCCTGGGGCTCGGGCAGGATCATCTTGCCACCCCCTTCCAGATAACCGAACAGGCGGTCACGGTCGGCCAGGGAGATGTTCTGCTGGGATTCGAGCAGTGCGCGCGCCGCCGCCAGGGCCTCTTCATCGCCCTGCTCCTGCCACGCCTTGCGGTAGTTGGCGTAAAGACGGGCGTTTTTCTTGCCCATCTTTTTCATCGCCGCCTCGGCCTTCTCCTCGAACCCGGTCTCGCGGCCATACAGATGGTTGAAGCGGCGGGCGACCTCGCGGGTCAGCTCCACATGGGCCACCTGATCCTCCCCCACCGGCACCAGCCCCGCGCGGTAGATAAGAATATCTGCTGACTGCAACAGCGGATAGCCGAGAAAGCCGTAGGTGGCCAGATCCTTGCCCTTGAGTTTCTCCTGTTGATCCTTGTAGCTGGGCACCCGCTCCAGCCACCCCAGGGGAGTAATCATGGAAAGCAACAGGTGCAGCTCGGCGTGCTCCGGCACCCGCGACTGAATGAAGAGCGTGGCCTCACCGGGGTTGACCCCAGCGGCCAGCCAGTCGATGACCATGTCGTGAACGCTGGGCGGAATGATGGACGGGTCGTCGTAGTGGGTGGTCAGCGCATGCCAGTCCGCCACGAAAAAGAAGCACTGGTACTGGTGCTGAAGCTCCACCCAGTTCTTGAGCACGCCGTGATAGTGCCCCAGATGCAACCGCCCCGTGGGACGCATGCCCGAGAGCACCCGGGCGTGTTGTGTTGCCAGGTTTTCCATGAGTCTCCCTTGTTACCTTGGTTTCATCTTATGCCCGCCACCACATAGGCGAATGACTGCACCAGGTCCATGACCGGCCACAGAATCACCCCCAGCAGGCCGGTGGCCAGCAAGGCAATGAGAATGAACAGGCCCCAGGGCTCCAGGCGCAAAAAGGGCCCCGCCAGCCTGGGCGGCAGCAGGGAGGCCAAAACCCGCCCGCCGTCCAGCGGCAGTATCGGAACCAGATTGAGCACCATCAGCAGCGCATTGATGAGAATCCCCGCCAGCCCCATGTAGGCCAGAGGCGCCGCCACCCACATCAGGCCAGGCCCCAGCACCTGACTCATGCGCGTCATCAGCGCCCAAAACAGCATCATCAAAAAATTGGAAGCCGGGCCCGCCACGGCGGTGAGCGCCATATCCCGCCGGTAGTGGTGAAAATTGCGCGGGTCTATCGGCACCGGCTTGGCCCAGCCGAACAATATCCCTCCCCCGCCTGAAACCGCGCTCAAGGCATACATGGCCAAAGGCAGAATGATGGTGCCCACCAAGTCTATATGAGGAATGGGATTGAGTGTGATGCGCCCCCGCATCCGCGCGGTGTGGTCGCCCAGCTTGTCGGCCACCCAGCCGTGAGCGGCTTCATGAACGGTGATGGCGAAAATCAGCGGCAGAATAAACACCGCCAACTGCTGAATCAGATTGAGTTCTTGCATCGGCGGATTATACCGTAGGAGATCCGCTGCCGCGCCCACCGCCGGCTATTCAAACAAGCCGATGTCCCCCTTGCCCTTGCGGGCGATAACCGGCTCGTCCTCCTCCAGCACCACCACGGTTGTGGGCTCGAAGCCGCAATATCCACCGTCTATTATGAGATCCACCTGATGCTCCAGCACCTCCTTGATCTCCCACGGATCGGACAGCGGCATCTCGTCGTCCGGCAGAATCAGGGTGCTGCTGAGCACCGGCTCATCCAGCTCATCAGCCAGCGCCAGGGCAACGGCGTTGTCGGGAATGCGGATGCCGATGGTCTTTCGCTTGGGGTGAAGCAGCCGCCTGGGCACCTGCTTGGTTGCGCGGAGGATAAAAGTGTAGGGACCGGGCGTCAGCCGCTTGATAAGCCGATATTGGGTATTGTCGATCTTGGTGTACTGGGAAACTTCCGACAGATCGCGGCAGACCAGTGTGAAATTATGCTTTTGATCCAGACGACGGATCTGGCGTATGCGGTCCAGGGCCTCCTTCCGCCCCACCTGACAGCCGATGGCATAGCTGGAATCCGTGGGATAGACAATCACCCCGCCCCCTCGCAGGATCTCCACCGCCTGACGGATCAAACGGGGCTGCGGATTATCGGGATGAACTTGAAAAAACTGCGCCATCGTATTGTTTTGAAATGTAATTTATTAGCGGATCACAACCATGTGGCAGAGCTGGCAGACGTCCCAGCTCGATCCAGGGATTCTCCGGCCCGTGATAATCCGAGCCCGCGGAGGCGGCCAGGCCGAAATCCCGCGCATGGCGGGCCATGGTGAAACAATCATCCTTGCTGTGGCTGCCCGAAACCACCTCCAGCCCTTCGCCGCCAAGCTCCCGAAACTCTCCCAACAGGCGGCGCAATTTGGCGCGGGTCATGCGGTAGCGGGCCGGATGCGCCACCACGGCAAGGCCACCCGCGCCGTGAATCCACCCCAGGGCCTCCTCCAGCGTCGCCCATTCCCCCTGCACATGGCCCGGCTTTCCCCGTACCAGAAACTTGCGGAACACCTCCCGCATATCCCGCGCATGGCCCTTTTCCACCAGAAAACGGGCAAAATGGGTGCGGCCCACCAGCTCCCCGCTGGCCAGCGCGCCCGCCCCCTCCAGAGCACCGGGAATGCCCGCCTTCTCCAATCGCCGGGCGATCTCTCCGGCGCGCCAGGCGCGGTATTCCAGCAGACGGTCCAACCCTTTCAACAACACCGGATTACGGGGGTCCATATTCAAGCCCACGATATGGACCGTCTGTCCCTGCCAGGTCACGGAGATCTCCACCCCGGGGATCAGCATCAAACCGCATTTCATCGCGGCTTCCCGCGCCTGGGCCACTCCGGCGACGGTATCGTGATCGGTGAGCGCCAGTATCTCCACCCCGGCCGCACGGGCCCGCATCACCAGCCCGGCCGGCGTCAACGTGCCGTCCGAAGCGGTGGAGTGGCTGTGGAAGTCATATTCAAGCGACATGACGCGCCATTCTACCACCCCGCCTCGACACCTTTGACAAACTCTGATAAAAGCCCCCTGTGGCGTTGTCGAAGCCCGCCGCGCCGCAAACGCGGGTTGGGGCTTGCTGCCATCTTCCACGACAATCCATGCTTTTGTGTCGGAAAGACAAGGAGAATCAGCAATATGAAATCACTGAAATACGCTTTTCTGAGCACCCTCGCCGCCTTCTTCCTGCTTCAGCCCGTTGCCGACGCCTGCACCCGGGTGCTGCACGTCTTCAAGGAAAAGAATCTGGTGGTTACGGGACGCAACATGGACTGGTATGTGCGCTACCCAAGCACCTTCTGGAAATTCCCGCGCGGCATGCAAAGAAGCGGCCTGACCAAAACCAACCCCGCCAAGTGGACTTCCAAATACGGCTCTCTGGTGCTCGTTCAAACCACCATGGGCCAGAGCGCCGCCACCGACGGAATGAATGAAAAAGGCCTGGTGGCGAATCTGCTCTATCTCGCCGAGACCGAATACCCGAAACGAGACGCCAGCAAATTCGGCCTGACCACCTCGGTCTATGTTCAATACCTGCTGGACAACTTCGCCACGGTAAAAGAAGCGGTGGACGCCTTGTCCAAAGACGAGGTGCAAATCGTGCCCGTGCCCATTCCCAAAATTGACAAGCCTTCCACCCTGCACATCTCCATCTCCGACGCCACCGGCGACTCGGCCATCATCGAGTTCCTTCACGGAAAAACCGTAATCCACCACTCCAGGGATTACGACGTGATGACCAACTCCCCCATCTTTGAAAAACAACTGGCGCTGTATGAATATTGGGAAGAAATCGGCGGCAATACCTTCCTCCCCGGAACCCGACGCTCCGCCGACCGTTTCGTGCGCGCCAAGTACTACAACAAAATGCTGCCCAAGGCGAAAAACTACCGGGAAGCCGTGGCCGCCGTGCTCTCCGTGCTGCGCAACGCCTCTTCCCCGTTCGGCGACCCCGACCCCAACAAACCCAACATCTCCAAAACTCTCTGGCGCATCATCCACGATCAGACCAACCTGATCTCCTTCTACGAATCCACCGTGTCGCCAAACGTGGTTTGGGTGAAGATGAAGACGCTAGACTTTTCCCAAAACGCCCCGGTGCAGATGCTGGACGTCGACAACGCAAACCTGAGCGGCAACGTTACCAAACAATTCAAGAACAGCGATCCTATTCAGTACGCCAAACCATAAAAACTCGTCACACCATGTAAAAGAAAGCGCTGATAAAAGCCTTCCATGGCTTTATCAGCGCTCGCCGCGCCGCAAACGCGGCTTGGGTTGAGAAAAATTACCAGGACGGCAATTTTTCGAGATCCCCTACAACCTGTGCAGGCTTGGAGGGGGTCACTTCAGCAGCTCGGAGAAAGATCAGGCGCCGAAGGGATGCTCCAGCACCAGGGTTTCGTTGCGGTCTGGGCCGGTGGAGACGATATGGATGGGGGTTTCGCACAGCTCTTCAATCTTGCGCAAATAGGCCTGGGCCGCCGCGGGCAGTTGGTCGAAAGAAGCGGCCTGGCGGGTGGTCTCCTTCCAGCCGGGCAGCTCGATGTAGACCGGCTTGCATTTTTCGAAGTTGTCGGCGCCGGCCGGCGGTTCTTCGATGCGTTCACCCTCGAACTCGTAGGCGACGCAGATCTTCAGGGTCTCCAGGCCGTCGAGCACGTCCAGCTTGGTGATGCAGATACCGGAAACGCTGTTGATGGCCAGTGAGCGCCGCAGGGCCACCACGTCGAGCCAGCCGCAGCGGCGCTTGCGACCGGTGGTGGCGCCGAATTCGTGCCCCTTGACGCCCATGTGGTTGCCGGGGCCGTCGTCGTCAAACAGTTCGGTGGGAAAAGGCCCGGCCCCCACCCTGGTGGTGTAGGCCTTAACGATGCCAAGA
>JALVUB010000177.1 GCA_027023915.1 Sedimenticola sp. | reverse complement strand
GGTAGGCGATGGTGCTGGTGCCCACGCCAACGTGGGGTGCGGTAAACCCCACAAGGTTACCCAGATCGCGCTTTTTCCTGCTGTGCAACAGTATGGCCACCTTGCCCAACTCACGAAGCCAGTGGGCGTTGAGGAAACGATGGAAGTGCCGGTCAAGTGCCACCTGATCCAGGGGAACCAGGCGTTGCTCCCACAGGCTGCCGTCGATGCCGGAATCCGTTCCGGTTTCAGCTTCGGGCATTGCCGGTTCTTCAACAGGGGGCGGTGGCTTTTTGGGGTGCTTGCCTTTGTTGAGCGCGTCATAGACGTTACCCATCTGACGAGCCTCCTCCAAAAGCGGCTTCCGACGAGAGGTGACTTAACGAACCGAGGAAGCGAAGATCGGTGCGGCTGGTCAGGTCGTGGGGTGTCCAAACGCGGGGGTCCATGGCGTAAGCCGAAATGGCCATGCCGGTGGCCAAAATCAGGCCGACCGCAATAGCCAGCAGCAGCAACTTTTTCTTTTGCGGAAACCAGGGAGAGGTGGGCAGCAGCGGTCTTTCCGCGATCTTGATGTTGGCAAAGCGCGCCTTGTTCTTTTCCAGGTTGATGCGGGCTTTTTCCCTTTTGTCGGCATACAACTTGTAATTTTCCTTCGCCAGCTTGACCTCCAGTTCCAGCCGCTGGAGGGCAATGGTGTTGGTGCGCAACCGGGTGGCTCTTTTTCTCGCCTGATCGATCCGCTTGCGCAGCTCATCCACCGCCTGTTGGCGGGCGGCCACCATGTTGGTCGCCGCCTCGATGATGGCGCCGATCTGGATGTGGATCTGATTCACCATGTTGCGGTACTGCCTTATGGCGTCCTGCACCGGCTTTGAGTTGGGGCGGAAGTCGTTCTTAGCCCGCTGGATGTTGATGACCATCTGGGCGATGGATTTCTGCATCTCCACCAGCGCGGGAAATTCGGTTAGCAGTTCGGTGGAGACGCCGGACATCCTGCCCGTCCGTTCCAGTTGCCGCTTGGCGTGCTTCAGCAGCTTCAGATGGGTCTGTAGCGCCTTGAGCTTGGCAAGCCGCTCGCTCAGGCGCAGTTCCAACTCGCGCAATACGTGCAGATCCTTGTCGGTCTGGAGCTGTGGATCGATGATGTGAAGCATGCGGCTGGCTTCCGCCAGCTTGCGGTTGAGAAGCTTGTAGCGGCGCTGATAGAGCTTTTCCTGTTGCTCGAAAAAGGCCAGCCGTCCCTTGAGGCTTTGGTTGATGGAGATGTGGTAGTTGATGAACTCATCCATGTAGGCGTTCAGCAACCGCACCGCCTCCCTGGGGTCGTGGTTCTTGATGGTGATATCGATGATATTCGCCAGCGAAAGCGGCTTGGCGTCTATGCTGCCCAGAAGCGCGTCCACCGCCTTTTTCCTCGCCTTTGGCGTATCGGATTCCGCCAGCCCCAGGCGGTCCACCACCCTTCCGGCCACCACCGGCATTTTGATGAGCTGGACGATGGTGTTGATTACCTGCACGTCCACCCGGTTTTCCATGCTCACCGTGCGCGCGGCATCGGCGTCGAACAGCACCGGCGTCTGAATCTGGGGTTTCACCAGAAACTTGCCGGAAGTCTTGTAGATGGGCGGGAAGAGAAAGCTCACCAGCAACGCGGCCACCACCACGCTGAAGAAAGTGAGCAGGAAGATCCGCTTCTTCAGAAAAAAGATGGCCAGAATGTCCCTGGCCGTCTGGGTTTCCGAGTGTTGGGGTCTGGCTTCCACGTTCACTGCGTCAAGCCCTCCGCCACCAGAGCCCCTTGCAGGGTTGGGTTGTTGTGATTGTCATGAGGCGTGCTCTTCATTGTGGGTTCGGCTTGATGATGTCAACCGTGTCGGTGAGGCTGTAAACGAAGGAGAAGCGATAGGGGATGAACGAGCGGATCAGAGTGCCCAGATCAGCCAGCCGCCCCAGCCTGGACTTGGGCACGAAAATCACGTCCGCCTGGCGCACGATGAGATCCTGGCCCATGTTCCCTGTGGAAAGGATTTTGGCGAGATTGATGATGCGGCCCACGGCACGCCGCTGTTCATTGCGGGTAATCAGCAGAACGCTGTCATGCTGGGCGGTCGGCAGCAAACCACCGGCCATGGCCACTGCCTGGGTGACTGTCAAAGGGCCGCCGATCTGGTAATAACCCGGTTTTTTGACCTCTCCAAAAATATAAAAACGGTTGCCGTTGGCCTCGTACAGGCTCACGGAAGTGAACATCTCGTTGAGAACCGGGTGGTAGGCCTGGTTCACCATTTTCTGGATTTCCCCCACAGTCTTGCCGGCCACCTTCATTGGCGTCAGCAGGGGCAGGCTGATATTGCCGTCGGGTTGCACCAGCGCCAGCCGGCTCTGGCCGCGCGGCGCGGTTTTGATGGCTTCCTTCAACTGGCGGACGCTCTCGCCGTAACGCACCAGCGAAACGGTGGCTCTTGGGTTGTTCAACAGATCGGAGAACTTGCGGGTAATGTTCCGCGCCAGCTGCGAGGGGGTCAGGCCCGCCGCCATGATGTCGCCCTTGTAGGGGAGGGTCACCTTGCCGTCGGGGCGCACATTCAAGGTACGGTCAAGCTGGCTGTAGTAGTAGAACTCCACCCTGATCTGGTCGCCTACCGCAATGCGGTACTCCTTCTGCTTGTTGACCTTGAACTGGTAGGTGACCTCCAGCTTGTCGCCGGGCAGAACAAGATAGTCGGTGGTGGGGTAGATGACCGGGTCGGAGTAGGTGGCCTCCTTGTCGATTTTGGCGGGGGGATGGGGAATGGTGGTGCTGCAATTCGCGGCCAGCAGCAACAGAACGGCGGGTGCCAGGAATGAAAGCGTTTTGCGGACCGCCGCCACTGGGCGGAGTTTCCTGAACCACCCGATGCGCTGAAGAAGACGGCCTGCTCGTGTCATGGTCATATGCCGGTACTGACTTCCTGAATGGTATGGGGGATGGCGCTTTCACCACGCGGAAAGTGTTGGAGCGACAAAATCCGGCTTGTTGGCGGCGTGGCGGATCCGGGATCACTCATCCCAACGCAACCGGCTTTTGCCAAAGTCAGGGGAAAACCTGAGCAACTCAGACCTTCGTCCGGCACAAGGAAGTGCTGGCAAGATCAATGGCGTCAAGCCATTGATTTTGGAGCAAGCCGCAAACCGTGTTTGCGGCGCGGCGGCTCTGATAAAGCCATGCAGGGCTTTTATCAGCGCTTCCCAAGAGACAACCAGTTGAAATGAAAATGCTTTCGCCACGCTTCCCCCGATGCGGATAAGCCCCAACTTCCCACTCAAAAAGTAGGATATGTTGGGGGTAGTGGCCTGTCAACCCCTATATGTTGTACAAATAGAGCAATTGGGTTCGCGGATGGGTTTTGTATGCCGGCAAAATTGTGGTTGGATCCTGGTTTTGGTCGAAAAAGTTGGGGAATGTTCTAATCCTCTGATAAATTCACCGAAAGACTGGAAGGTTCCAGGCAATCGAGGAGCGGGTTTTGAAGAAAAGAAGCGACCCATTTGATGGCAGAACGGGGTGGGCGAGCCGGCAGGGGGGCGCTTTGATTTTTCAGATTTTGACTGGCCTTTTGCTGTCGGGATTGGTCGCCTGTTCCACCCTCCCGGGCCAGACCGTCAAGCAGAACTGCAAGTACGGCGAGGGTTGCGTGAAACGGGAACAAGGAGCTTATGATCCCCGCCGTCACCGCGCCATCTGGGCCGATTTCAACCTGCTTCTTGCCGAGGGCTACCGCTGGCGGGCCAAATCGGAAGATATCGAGCACGATTTTCCCGAACGCGACGAGAATCTTCGCCGCGCGGCCAATCTCGAAAAGGGCATGGTGGTCGGGCCCGAACCCATCTCCTACCGTCGGCTGCCGGCTGACGCCAAGCCGGATCTCATCGAGGCGCGAAAACGGCTGATGGCGGCCCTGGCCGACCCCGCGGCAAGAAAGACCCCGAAACTGCTGGCCACCGCCCAGGTGAAGTTCGACTGCTGGATGGAAGAGCAGGAAGAGAACAGCCAGCCCGCCGACATTGCCGCCTGCCGCAAGGCGTTTGAGGAAGCCATGGCGAAACTGGCGCGCTCCCGGTCTGGGAAAAGTCTTGGATGTGGCTGCAATCCGACCGGACCTTTCCTCATCTATTTCGATCTTGATCGCTGGGATATCAAGCCTGAAGCGGAAAAGGTTCTCCGCCAGGTGGCCCAGTCCTACCGCCAGCGCCATCCCTCCAGGGTGATCGTGGATGGCCATGCCGACCGGGCGGCGGGAGACAGCTACAACATGGCCCTCTCCCGGCGGCGGGTGAACGCAGTTGTCACCCGGTTGAAGAACCTGGGGGTGCCCGAGGGCGCGATACTGAAAAGGAGCTACGGTGAACGCAAGCCCCGGGTGTGGACGCCGGACGGGGTGCCGAAGGCAGAGAACCGTCGTGTGGAAATCCGCTTCAACTGGTAAGCCACGCCCCAGGGTGCTCGCCATCGCCAGTGGCGGCGGCCATTGGAGTGAACTGCTTCTTCTGCGGCCTGCCTTCGAGGGCGCGGAGGTGGTCTATGTGACCGTGCGTTCTTTCTACCGCCGGGACGTTGAAGGCTGCCCTTTTTATGCGATACCGGATGCCAACCGCTGGAACCCGCTCAAGCTGGTGTGGCTGTCGGTTCGCTTGTTGTACATTCTGTTGCGGGAAAGGCCCGATGTCATCATTACCACGGGCGCGGCTCCGGGAGTGATTACCGTCCGCCTGGGCCGCCTGCTGGGTATTCGGAGCTGTTGGATCGACAGCTTCGCCAATGTGGAAAAGCTCTCTTATTCCGGCCGGCTGGCAAAAGGCCACGTGGATCTCTGCCTGACCCAGTGGCCCAAGCTGGCGGAAGAAGAGGGGGTGGAATACGCGGGGAGCATTTTTTGATTTTCATTTCCGTGGGGCAGATGCTTCCATTCGACCGCCTGGTGCATCTGGCGGAGGAGTGGGCCCGTCTTCGCGGCCGTACCGATCTTTTCGCCCAGGTTGGACCGAAAGGTTACAAACCGCGGGCCTTTCCCAGCGCCGAGATTATCACGCCAGCCGAGTTCGAGGAGAAACTTCAGGCCGCCGAGCTCTTTGTCACTCATGCGGGAACCGGCAGCATCCTGGCGGCGATGCGGGCGGGGAAGCGGGTTCTGGTGGTGCCACGCCGCACCGAGCTGAAAGAGGCCACCACCGACCACCAGTTTCCCACCGCCCGCCATTTCGAGGCGCGTGGCGTGGTGAAGGCGGTTTATAAGGATGAAGATTTTGACGGGGCGGTGGACTGGCTGCTCAAACAGCCGGAGCCCCGGCCCAGGGGCCCTGAGCCGTCGCCCGAATTGTTGGCCAGAATACGGGACTTTATTTTCGGATGAGTGCTGTTTTTCATTCCGCGCCCTTGCCCTTGAGCACCGCGGGAATGGTGGCCAACAGGATTTTGAGATCTTCCAGCAGACGGAAGTTGTCCACATATTTGAGGTCGAGCGCCATCCACTCTTCGAAAGAGAGCAGGTTTCTGCCGCTGATCTGCCAGTAACAGGTGAGGCCGGGCAGCACGCTGAAGCGGCGCATGTGGTTGATGTCGGTGATGAGCTTGTAATCGGCGGCGGACAGGGGGCGCGGCCCCACCAGGCTCATGTCGCCGCGCAGCACGTTATAGAGTTGAGGCAGCTCGTCCAGGCTGCTTTTGCGTAAAAAACGTCCAACCCGTGTCACCCGGGGGTCGTTTTTCATCTTGAAGGCCGCGCCGTCCATTTCGTTGTACTTGGCCCGCAGCTCTTCCAGCATCTCTTCCGCGTTCACCACCATGGTGCGGAACTTGTAGAGCCGGAAAGGCCGTCCGTGGTAGCCGTGACGCTTCTGCACGAAAAGAACCGGTCCTTTGGAATCCAGTTTGATCGCCAGGGCGATCAGAAGCATGAGCGGTGCCAGGAGCACCAGAAGCGTTGCGGAGACGGTCAGATCGATGAGCCGCTTGATGATGAAGCGCCAGCCGAACTCATAGCCGGAAGCGATCACCAACTCCGGCAGCGAATCGCCTTTCTCATTGGCGATGAAGCGGTTGCAACGGGCCCGCCACAGCGCTTCGCTCTTGACCACCGATTCAAACACTTCCCGGAGGGGAAAACGGACAGTAATGCCCCGAGCTTCCGCAATGTTGATGATGTCATGGATGTTCATGGTGAATTCATTGAAGGAGAGGGCGATCACCACTTCGTCGATCACCAGCCTGTGCATCATCCTGGGAAGATCAGAGTGGTTGCCCAGCCAGGTGGTGCCGTCGGGAGCAAAACCACTGTTGTTGACGAAACCCAAAAGGCCGTAGCCCATGTCCTGCTCGAAATCGAACAGTTCGGCAAAGCGCTCCGCCGTTTCGCCATCTGCGACCACCACCATCCGGCGCCGGTTGTGATCGCCAAGATTGGCCTGGTTCAGCAGGTGATGGACCAGGCGCCTGGAACCGAAGGTGACCACGATGGTGATCGGCCATAACGCCAACAGGAAAAAGGGCGACAGCAGATAGAGATGGAGCAGGTTACCGGCGGCGGCGAAAAGGAGCACATTGAAGCCAATGGCCTTGGCCAGGCCGTACAGCTCCTGTGTCGGCGTCAGCGTGAGCTGGGCGGGGTCGTAGAGCTTGAAGCGGTCCAGTATCCAGATATAGGCAAAAAGCAACACCGCCAGCAGCAGAAAGTTGCCCAGAGAGAGGCGCAAGGCGATGAATTCCGCAACCGGGTAGTGCTGCTGCTCGGAAAACAGCCAAGTGGCCAGCAGCATGGATATGACCAGGGAAACCACATCCGCCACCTTGTAGGCCTGGTGGATGCATTTGCTTTTGTTGTAGAGCATGGAGTTTCTGAAACCGGAATGGCCTGGAGAGCTTCAGCTAGAAGTTTGGCCACAGAAATGGGGCAATTGCAAGGTCTGGCCGGATCTTTTCCGTGCCGGCGTCAATCGAGCAGGGCGTGTTTCTTCAAGCGGTAGATAAAGGCGTAGCGGCTCAACCCCAGCAGGCGGGCGGCGCGGCTCTGGTTGCCACCGGCCTGTTCCAGCGCCTGTTGGAGCAGTTCCCGTTCC
>JALVUB010000176.1 GCA_027023915.1 Sedimenticola sp. | reverse complement strand
CGGACTCTTCAAACAGTGGCAGGTGGGGATGGCAGCGGCGAAGATGCCAGGCGAACAATCCCCAGGCAGTGCCCCTCTCCCGCCCTGCTGGGTCGTGCAAGGGCGTGGAACCGGCACCGCAACTGGGTGAGCGGGATTTTAGGATCACCGCGTTCAGCGTTTCCAGCCGTTGATCCTGACGCGCGCACCAGCCTTCGATGGTCCCGGTCACATCCAGCCGCCGATCCGCCACGCCCAGCGCGCGCACGGTATCATCCACCGCCACCAGCTCCACCGGCGGGCGGGGCGTTGGCAGCCCGGCGCCCGTTTCCGGACAGAGGGGTATCAGCTCGGCCATGGTGGCCAAGTTCTCCATGATCCAGCCATGGGGCCTGGACCGGCCGTCGTAACGCACGGGCCGGCCCAACAGGCAGGCGCTCACGCCTACACGGGGTTTTGATCGTGGAACCATCATGGGCGCCAGTATAATCGAGAGCAACCGTCAGCCAGGAATTCAGCGGTTTTCATGAGTAACCTGATCCAACGCGCCCGCGCCTTTGCCACCAGCGCGCACAAACGCATCGACCAGAAGCGCAAATACAGCCATCAGCCCTATGAAGTGCATCTGAAAGCGGTGGCCACCCTGGTGGCCGAGGTGGGCGGCGACGACGAAATGGTGGCCGCCGCCTGGCTGCACGACACGGTGGAGGATACCCCTGCCACCCACCATGAAATTGAGGATCGCTTCGGCCCCGGCGTGGCGGAGCTTGTTTACTGGCTCACCGACCTGAGCAAGCCGGGGGACGGCAACCGCGCGCTGCGCAAGGCGATGGACCGAGACCACCTGGCCCAGGCCCCGGCGCGGGCGCAGACGGTGAAACTGGCCGACCTCATCGACAACGCGCGCGACATCTGCAAGCACGACCCCCGCTTTGCCCGCGTCTATCTGCGGGAGATGGCGGCGCTGCTGGACGTGCTGGATCGTGGCCACCCGGAGCTTCTGCGCCGGGCGCGCAAGGTGCTCGACAGCTGCCGGGAAAAACTGGGCATCGATCAGCTGGACGATATGACGGCAATGGCAGATGAACAGCCGTCGCATATCCGGACCCTCGGTTTTGGCCACCGCCGCATTCAGCGTCTGTTCAACGAAATGGCCACCGCCCGTGATCTGGCCGAGCCCCTTCACTCCTTCGACTGGAACACTGCACCGGAAACCCTGCTGAGTTGCATGGAGGAGCGCCACCTCCATGTGGTGGGCATCCGCAGAAACGGCCTGGTGGAAGGCTATCTGCGCCGCACCGACCTGCTGGAGGGCATGCAAAAACCGGTTTTGCGCAGATTCAGCCCGGACCAGGTGGTAAACGGCGACGCCACCATGCCGGAGGTGGTGGAGGTACTCACCCGCCATGACCAGTGCTTCGTAACCCTGCTGGGCGCGGTGGGCGGCATCATCACCCGCGCCGAGATGGAAAAGCCGGTAGTGCGCATGTGGCTGTTCGGCATGATGACCATGCTGGAGATGCGGCTGGTGGAGATGATCGAAAACCGTTGGCCCAACGAAAGCTGGGTGAAGTTGTTGAGCAAGGGACGGCTGGAAAAAGCGCGGCAGCTTCTGGCGGAACGGCGGCGGCGCGGACAAGAGGTGTCGCTGCTCGACTGCCTTCAGTTTTCCGACAAAGGCCATCTGGTGATCCGCGACCCCGACTATTTCCGCAAGCTGTCCCTCAACTCGAAGTCGGAAGCCAAGGAGGGGATCCGCGCCCTGGAGTCCCTGCGCAACAATCTCGCCCACAGCCAGCCCATCACCACCAGCGACTGGCCCCAGATCGTGCGCATGACGCGGATGATTGCGGGGACGGATTGAACCCTCATCCCTGACCCCCAAGGATATGGGGCTTCTTCCCGGATCATGGAAAGCCGCTCTCGCTCAGACGGCCCCAACGCTTTCCGGGCGCCGCCGCCCCGGTGTTCGTAGCGGGGACGCCGTGAATACATCCCTGTAGGCTCTGCGGCAGCATCCCTGCTGCCGAAGCCCCGCTACGAACACCGGGACGTCGGCTTTCGAGCGGATAGGTTTTCCTACCCCCGCTTCCTCGCCGCCACCCGCAGGCGCAGGGCGTTGAGCCTGATGAAGCCCTCGGCGTCCTTCTGGTCGTAGGCGCCGGCGTCCTCGTCGAAGGTGGCGATGGCCTCGTCGAAGAGGGAATCGGTTTCCGATTTCCTGCCGGTGACGATCACGTTGCCCTTGTAGAGCTTCAGTCGCACCACGCCGTTGACCACCTCCTGGGTCTGGTCGATGAGGGCCTGCAGCGCCTCGCGCTCGGGCGAGAACCAGAAGCCGTTGTAGATCATGGAGGCGTAGCGCGGCATCAGCTCATCCTTCAGGTGGGCCGCCTCGCGATCCAGGGTGAGGGACTCCATGGCGCGGTGGGCCTTGAGCATGATGGTGCCGGCGGGGGTCTCGTAGCAGCCGCGCGACTTCATGCCGACGAAGCGGTTCTCCACGATGTCGTCACGGCCGATGCCGTTGCGGCCGCCCAGCTCGTTGAGCCGCTCCATCACCCGGGCCGGGCTCATGGGCTCGCCGTCGATGGCCACGATGTCGCCCTTCTCGTAGGTGAGCTCGATGGTGGTGGGCTGGTCGGGCGCCTGCTCCGGCGAGACGGTCCAGCGCCACATCGCCTCCTCGGGCTCGTTCCAGGGGTCTTCGAGAATGCCACCTTCGTAAGAGATGTGCAGCAGGTTGGCGTCCATGGAGTAGGGCGACTTCTTCCCCGCCTGGGTGAAGTCCACCGGGATGCCGTGGTCGGCGGCGTACCGCATCAGCTTCTCGCGCGAGTTGAGATCCCACTCCCGCCAGGGGGCGATCACCTTCACGTCGGGCATCAGGGCGTAGGCCCCCAGCTCGAAGCGCACCTGGTCGTTGCCCTTGCCGGTGGCGCCGTGGGCGATGGCGTCGGCGCCGGTCTCGCGGGCGATCTCCACCAGCCGCCTGGCGATCAGGGGCCGGGCGATGGAGGTGCCGAGCAGGTATTCGCCCTCGTAGACGGCGTTGGCGCGGAACATGGGAAAGACGTAGTCGCGGGCGAACTCTTCGCGCAGATCTTCGATGTAGATCTCCTTCACCCCCAGGGCCTCGGCCTTGGCGCGCGCCGGCTCCACCTCCTCGCCCTGGCCGATGTCGGCGGTGAAGGTCACCACCTCGCAGCCGTACTCCTCCTCCAGCCACTTGAGAATGACCGAGGTATCCAGCCCGCCGGAGTAGGCGAGCACCACCTTGTTGACCTTGTTCCTGGACATTGCCGCAACCGATGAGTCGAAACGGAAAGGACGGAATTATACCGCCCGGCCCGGGTTTCGGGCTAAAATTGCGCATTCAGGTCAGAAAATCGTCGGATCATGAAAAACCACCGCCTGTAGGTCGGGCTGCAGCCCGACAACTGTGATGCCTTCCGAGCGCCGCCGCCCCGGTGTTCGTAGCGGGAACGCCGTGAATACATCCCTGTAGGCTCCGCGGCAGCTTTGTAGCTTCGCAATCCCTGCTTCGCTACAAAGTCCAGCCTCGCCATCCATGGCGAGGCGTCCGCCAGCTGCGAAAATCCGCTGGATTTTCGGTCTGGCGCACCCCTGCTGCCGAGGTCCCGCTACGAACACCGGGCCGTCGGCTTTCAAGCGGATTGGGAGTTGTCGGGCTGAAGCCCGACCTACAGCGCCACGCCGGCGGGCGGTGTGCCCCGAGGAAACCCAGAACCCGGAACTCCAAATCGAACAATGCGTACCTCCCAGTTCCCCCTCAACACCCTCAAGGAGACCCCGGCCGACGCCGAGATCCCCAGCCACCGGCTGATGCTGCGCGCCGGCATGATCCGCCGCCTCGCCTCCGGCCTCTACACCTGGCTGCCCCTGGGGTTGCGCGTGCTGCGCAAGGTCGAGCGCATCGTGCGCGAGGAGATGGACCGCGCCGGCGCCCTGGAACTGCTGATGCCGGTGGTCCAGCCCGCCGAGCTGTGGCGGGAGTCGGGCCGCTGGGAGCAGTACGGCCCCGAACTGCTGCGCTTCCACGACCGCCACAACAGGGAGTTCTGCCTCGGCCCCACCCACGAGGAGATCATCACCGACCTGGCGCGCCACCAGCTCAGGAGCTACCGCCAGCTCCCGGTCAATTTCTACCAGATCCAGACCAAGTTCCGCGACGAGATCCGCCCCCGCTTCGGCGTCATGCGCGCGCGTGAGTTCGTCATGAAGGACGCCTACTCCTTCCACCTCGACCAGGCCTCCCTGGACCAGACCTACCAGGCCATGCACGAGGCCTACTGTCGCATCTTCCGGCGCTGCGGCCTGGCGTTCCGCGCCGTGGCCGCCGACACCGGCGCCATCGGCGGCAGCGCCTCCCACGAGTTCCATGTGCTGGCCGACACCGGCGAGGATGCCATCGCCTTCTCCACCGACAGCGACTACGCCGCCAACGTGGAGCTGGCCGAGGCCCTCCCCGACCGCAACGAGCGGCCCGAGCCGTCGAAGGAGCTGGAGCTGGTGGACACCCCCGACGCCAGGACCATCGCCGAGCTGGTGGAGCAGTTCGACATCCCCATCGAGCAGACCGTCAAGACCCTGGTGGTGGAAGGGGCCGACGGCGGCCTGGTGGCCCTGCTGGTGCGTGGCGACCACGAGCTCAACGAGGTCAAGGCCGCCAAGCTGCCCCAGGTGGCCAGCCCGTTGCGCTTCGCTTCCGAGGAGGAGATCCGTGCCGCGGTGGGCGCCGGCCCCGGCTCCCTCGGCCCGGTGAAACTGCCCATCCCCATGATCGTCGACCGCTCGGTGGCGGTGCTGGCCGACTTCGCCGCCGGCGCCAACATCGACGGCAAGCACTGGTTCGGCATCAACTGGGAGCGGGACCTGGCCCTGCCCGAGGTGGCCGACCTGCGCAACGTGGTGGAGGGCGACCCCAGCCCCGACGGCAAGGGGGTGCTCACCATCGCCCGGGGAATCGAGGTGGGCCACATCTTCCAGCTCGGCACCAAATACAGCGAGGCGATGGACGCCACCGTGCTGGACGAGAACGGCAAGGCGGTGACCATGATCATGGGCTGCTACGGCATCGGCGTCTCGCGCGTGGTGGGCGCCGCCATCGAGCAGCACCACGACGACAAGGGGATCGTCTGGCCCGCCGCCATCGCCCCTTTCCAGGTGGCCCTGCTGCCGATGCAGATGAAGAAATCGGCGGCGGTGCGCGAGGCGGTGGAGAGGCTCTACACCCAAATGCAGGCCGCCGGCATCGAGGTGCTGCTGGACGACCGCGACCTGCGCCCGGGGGTGATGTTCGCCGACTGCGAGCTCATCGGCATCCCCTGGCGGGTGGTGGTGGGCGAGCGCGGCCTGAAAGAGGGCAAGGTGGAGGTGCGCCCCCGCACCGCCGGGGAGAACGAAATGGTGCCGCTGGATGAGGTGGTGGGGTACCTGACTGGAGAGTTGAACAGAACATGACCAAACGCAAGAACGCCTACGACAAGGAAGACCTCATCAAGTGCGGCCACGGGGAGCTGTTCGGACCCGGTAACGCCCAGCTCCCCACCGACAACATGCTGATGATGGACCGCATCACCCACATCAGCGAAGAGGGGGGCGCCCACGGCAAGGGGATCATCACCGCCGAGCTGGACATCGACCCCGGCCTCTGGTTCTTCGAATGCCACTTTCCCGGCGACCCGGTGATGCCCGGCTGCCTGGGGCTCGACGCCATGTGGCAGATGGTGGGCTTCTACCTTGGCTGGCTCGGCCATCCCGGCCACGGCCGCGCCCTGGGGGTGGGCGAGGTGAAGTTCACCGGCCAGGTGCTTCCCAGCGCCGACAAGGTGAGCTATACCATCGACATCAAGCGGATCATCGCCCGCAAGCTGGTGCTCGGCATCGCCGATGGCCGGCTGGAGGTGGACGGCCGCGAGATCTACACCGCCAGGGATCTTCGTGTGGGCCTGTTCACATCCACGGACGGTTTCTGAGCACCGGTTCACACAGTGGAAACAAGTTACTTATCAAAGCGCGGGTTGAGCGTTAGGGTTACAAGGACTAGACCAGTCAGGCGGCCAAACCATGAAATTTCCGCACGCCGGCAGTGACATTCATCTTCTTCAACTCACCGACTGCCATCTCCACCAGAATCCAAGCCACCGCCTGTTGGGGGTCAACACGCAGGAGAGCCTGGAACAGGTGGTAGCGGCGGTGACCGCCACGCCAGATCAACCCGACGTGATGGTCGCCACGGGCGATCTGGTTCACGACGGCTCCCCCGAGGGCTACAGCCGCCTTGCCGGCATTCTCAACCGGCTCGATTGCCGGCGGGCCGCGCTGCCGGGCAACCACGACAACCCGGCCACCATGAACGCCATTCTGCCTACCCAGGGCATCCAGGTGGGTGGCGCCATGACCATCGGCAACTGGTGCCTAGTGTTCCTCGACAGCCACTACAACGGCGACAGCAAGGGCTATCTGCACCACGCCGAGCTGGAACGGCTGGACGCGCTGCTGGAAAAGGAATCACGCCATCTGTTGCTCTTCGTCCACCACCACCCCCTGGCGGTGGGCACCCCCTGGCTTGACCGCATCGGCCTGGTGAACGGTGGTGTGCTGCTGGAACTGGCGCGCAACAATTCAAAAGTAAAGGGAATCGTCTGGGGCCACATCCATCACGCCTGGGAAGGACGACTCGACCATCTGCAACTTTTCGGCACTCCCTCCACCTGCGTGCAATTCACGCCCGGCACCAAAAAGTTCGAACTCGCCATGGAACCGCCGGGCTGGCGGCGGCTGGTGCTGCACCCGGACGGCGCCATCACCAGCGAGGTAAAACAACTCCAGACAGTGCCAATGGGGTTGGTGGCCAACGCCACCGGTTACTGATCCAGCACCACCGGCACCTCTTCCGCTGCATCCATGGCGCGGGGGCCATGGCGGATACGCAGGGCAATCACCTCCACCCCCGCCGCAACGACCTCGCGCAGAACGCGGCCATAAGCCGGGTCCACCTCATCGGCGGGCCGGAAAAAGTCGCCTTCAGGCCTGTTAAGGGCAAAAAGAATTACCGCGCGATAGCCCGCCTGCCTCAGCCGCGCCAGGGTCAGGAG
>JALVUB010000175.1 GCA_027023915.1 Sedimenticola sp. | reverse complement strand
GCCCAAGACCCACCCGGTGAAAGTGGCGGAAAAGGCCTGGCCGGTGGCGGGTGGTGACCGCCCGGCCCGGCCGCTGGTCACCGACCCTCACCCTCTATGGCAAGGTGGAGGCGCTGGTGCGTACCATTCTGGTGTCTCCCCTTGCGGCGGAAGTCGTCCAAGTGAAGGCGGAGGAGGGTCAGCGGGTGCAAAAAGGCCAGCTTCTCGTGGCCCTCGACGACAGAGATTACCGCCTGGATCTGCAACGCAACGAAGCCGAGGTGGCCCAGGCCGAGGCCGCCATCGCCGAGGAGAACTCCCGTCATCAGGGCAATCTGCAAGCGTTGCCCAGCGAAAAGCGGCTGTTGCAACTGGCCCAGGCGGAGGTGAACCGGCTGCGGGGACTCATTGGCCGGAAACTTGCCTCGCAGTCGAAGCTGGACAACGCCCGACAGGCACTGGCCCGGCAGTCCATTGCCGTGGCCCGCATCGAAGAGAGCATCCGTACCCATCAGAGCAAGCTCCACGCCCTGGAAGCGCGTCTGGCCCAGGCCCGCGCCGCGCTGGGCAAGGCCCGCTTGCAACTGGCGCGGGCCCAGGTGCGCGCGCCGGAGAACAGTCGGGTGCTGGCGGTGAAGGTGGCCGTGGGCCAGCGGGTCAGTCCAGGCGCGCCCCTTGTGGAGCTGTTCGGCGATGACAAAACGGTGTTGCGGGCGGTGGTGCCGGAGCCTTATCTGGCGGTGCTGCAACGGCAGCTCGACGCGGGCAAGACGGTGACTGCCCAGGCCAAAATGGATGGCCGCGTGGTGAATGCCCGCCTGATCCGCCTCGCCGCCGCCGTAAGTCAGGATGGCGCCGGCGTGGCTGCCCTTTTTCGCCTGCAAGGGCGGCGACCCTGGCTTCAGTTGGGACGGGTGCTGCGTTTGCGGGTGAGCCTGCCGCCGGTGGATGGAGTGGTGCCCCTGCCGTGGGAAGCGCTCTATGGCGCGGATCGTGTTTATCTGGTGGATGAGCACAACCGCCTTCACGGCGTGCGGGTGGAGAAGGTGGGCAGGCTGCGCGACGATAACGGCGAACGGCTGCTGGTGCGCCTGCCCAAGAGTGTCGGCGGAAGGATACTGGCCACCCAGTTGCCCAACGCGGTGGAGGGGTTGCTGGTGAAGGTGACGCGGAGTGACTGACTTCGTCCACAAAAACGATCTGGTGGGCATCTTTGCCCGCCATCCAGTGGCGGCCAACCTGGTGATGTTGATGATGCTGGCGGCGGGGGCTCTGGCCCTGACCCGGCTCAACACCCAGTTTTTCCCCGATTTCGAATTGCAGATGGTTTCGGTACGGGTGATCTGGCCCAACGCGCCGGCGGAGGACGTGGAGCGCTCGGTCACCATTCCCATAGAACAGGCGCTGCGCGCCGTGGAGGGGGTGAAGAAGGTGACCTCCACCTCGGCCCGTGGCGTGAGCCTGGTGTTGCTGGAGTTTCCCGAGGGCACCGACATGGGCGAGGCCGCCAACCGGGTGGAGGAACGGGTGCGGGCGGTGCGCAATCTTCCGCGCGATGCCCGCACCCCCCAGGTGACCCATCTGATCCGCTTTGAGCCCATCGCCCGCGTGCTGCTCCACGGAAAGGCCTCGCCCCAGGCCCTGCGGCGCATGGCCTACCGCTTCGAGGAGGAACTGCTGCGCCGTGGCGTGGCCAAGGTCAACCTGGTGGGGCTGCCGGAAGAGGAGCTGGCGGTGGAGCTGGAGAGCCGTCTGTTGCAGTCCCTGGGGCGCACACCGCAAGCTTTCGGCCAGGCTGTTGCCCAGCGTTCGGCGGATCTGCCCGCGGGACGGGTGGGGCGCGATGATGTGGCGCGCGAGCTGCGGGTACGCCAGCAGCGGCGGGATGTGAAGGCATACGAGCGGCTTCCCATCGGCGAGGGGGCGGAGCGGCTGCGGCTGGGCGATATGGCGCGGGTGAGCTTGCGCCCCCGGCCCGGCCAGATCACCCTCAGCTACCGGGGCGAGCCGGCGGTGGAGCTGGACGCCCAGCGGGCGGCTACCGGCGACACGTTGAAATCGGCCCGCATCCTTCGCCGTTGGGTGGAGGAGACCCGTGCCAGGCTGCCGCCCGGTCTGCATCTTACTGTCTATGATGAAAGTTGGCAGTTGGTGCGTGACCGCATCAATCTGTTGCTCAAGAACGGCGCCGGCGGCTTGGTGCTGGTGGTGGTGATCCTGTTTCTTTTTCTCAACGCGCGGGTGGCCTGGTGGGTGACTCTGGGTATCCCGGTTTCATTCATGGCGGCCCTGGCCATCGTTTGGATGGCGGGCGGCAGCATCAACATGATCTCGCTGTTCGCCCTCATCATGACCCTGGGGATCATTGTGGACGACGCCATCGTGGTGGGGGAGGACGCCCTCACCCACTATCAGCGTGGCGAAGGCCCTCTGGAAGCGTCGGAAGGGGGGGCGCGGCGGATGCTGGCGCCGGTGCTCTCGGCCTCCCTCACCACGGTGGCGGCTTTCATTCCCCTGATGGCGGTGAGCGGCATCATCGGTGACATTCTGTTCGACATTCCCTTCGTGGTGATCTGCGTCATCACCGCCTCGTTGCTGGAGGCCTTTCTGGTGCTGCCCGGCCATCTGCGCCACGGCTTTCAGCGCCAGCACCATCGCCCGCCATCGCCCTTGCGCGCCCGTTTCGATGCCGCTTTCGACCGCTTCCGCGAGCGCCGCTTCCGCCCCCTGGTGGTGGCCGCTGTCGAACGGCCCGGAGTGACCATTGCCCTGGCGCTCGCCGCGCTGCTGCTGGGGGTCGGCCTGCTGGCCGGCGGGCGGCTGGGCTTTACCTTTTTTCCACGGGTGGAGGGCAATCTGATCTACGCCAGTGCCAGCTTTGTCTCCGGCACCCCACCGGCGCGGGTGGAGTCTTTCATTAGTCAGGTGGAAGAAGCGCTTTATCAGGCGGAGCAAGAACTGGGCGGCGGCTTGATCCGGGTAGCGCGGGTCAACCACGGCATGGGGATCTTTTCCAATACCCGTTCCGGGCGGGCGGGGGAGCAGTTTGCCTCCATCAGCGTGGAGCTGGTGCCCTCGGATCAGCGCTCGGTGCGCAACCAGGCCTTTCTCGACGCCTGGCGTGGCCACATTCACGAAGTGCCTGGTCTGGAACGGCTCACCCTCAGTTCCCGCCAGGGCGGCGGGCCACCGGGCAAGGATCTTGAGATCAAGCTCACCGGTTCCGACACTCAGCGGCTCAAGGGCGCGGCCCTGGAGCTGACCTCGGCGCTGGAGGCCATCGAAGGGGTCTCCGGCGTGGAGGATGACATGCCCTACGGCCACCAGCAGCTCTTGATCGAACTGACCCCGGCGGGGCGGGCGGCCGGTCTCACCGAGCGCGAGGTGGCGCGTCAGTTGAGCCAGGCCCTGGACGGCTATCTGGCGCAGATTTTCGTGCGGGGCCGGGATGAGGTGGAGGTGCGGGTGATGCTGACAGAGGCGGAACGCCACCGCCTGGCCACCCTCGACAGCCTGATGCTGAAACTGCCCCGGGGCGGCTTCATGCCCCTGGCCAGCGCGGCGAAACTGAAGCCCTATCAGGGCTTCGAGATTCTGCGCCACTACAACAACCGCCTGGCGGCCACCGTTTTTGCCGACGTGGACCGCAGCCGCAACAATGCCAACCGCATCAGGGAGCAGCTCAAGCAAAAGGTGATTCCCGCCCTGGAAGCCAAGTGGGGCGTGAGCGCCAGCTACACGGGCCGCGCCGAGGATCAGGCGGAAACCCTGGCCGACATGAAGGTGGGCGCCCTTTACGCCCTGGTGCTCATCTATCTGGTGCTGGCCTGGGTGTTCGGCTCCTACGGCTGGCCGCTGGTGGTGATGAGCATCATTCCCTTCGGCATCGTCGGCGCCCTGGTGGGCCACTGGCTCATGGGCATCGAGCTGACCATCCTCTCCCTCTTCGGCTTCTTCGGCCTGGCCGGCATCGTGGTTAACGACTCCATCATCCTGGTGGTCTTCTACAAGCAGTTGCGCGAAGCGGGCTGGAAGAGCGGCGAGGCCATCGTCGAGGCGGCCTGCCAGCGGCTGCGGGCGGTGCTGCTCACCTCCTTGACCACCATCGCCGGCCTCACCCCCCTGCTGTTCGAGACCTCCCTCCAGGCCCAGTTCCTCATCCCCATGGCGGTCTCCATCTCCTTCGGCATCGCCTTCACCACCCTGTTGGTGCTTTTCCTGGTGCCTGCGCTGCTGCGGCTGCACGAAAGGACTGCGGATCTGTTGGGAAGGGCGGTGGCGCGTGCCTGATCCTGTGCGTCAAGCGGAGAGTTTGTCGGAAAGAAAAGGGCGGATGGTCTTCAGCATCACCGGGTGAATCTTCACATTACCCGCCACCATGTTGCCGGTTTCGAAGTGGCGCGGGCCGCCGGCCAGGTCGGTGACCACGCCGCCCGCTTCCCGCACCAGCAGGGTGCCGGCGGCGAAATCCCAGCGCGCCAGCCCCAGCTCCCAGAAGCCGTCGATGCGGCCTGCGGCAAGCCAGGCGAAGTCGAGGGCGGCGGAGCCGGGCCGGCGCACGCCGGCGGCGTCGCGGATGAGGGCCTTCATCATGCCGAAATAGGCGTCCACGAAGCGCTGGTCGCGGTAGGGGATGCCGGTGCCGAGGAGGGCGCCGTGGAGATCCTTGCGGTTGGAGACGCGGATGCGGCGCTCGTTGAGATAGGCGCCGCCCCCCTTGTGGGCGGTGAAGGTCTCGTCCCGCAGGGGGTCGTGCACCACCGCCGCGACGAGTTCGTCCCGGTGCTGCACGGCGATGGAGATGGAGAACTGGGGAAAGCCGTGCAGATAGTTGGTGGTGCCGTCGAGAGGATCGATGATCCAGAGATAGTCGTTGCCGGCGTGGTCGCCGCTCTCTTCCGCCAGGATGGCGTGGTCTGGATAGGCCTTGCGGATGGCGCCGATGATGATCTGTTCCGAGGCGCGGTCCACCTCGGTGACGAAGTCGTTGGCCTGCTTCTCCTCCACCGGGATGTTCTCCATCCGGTTGAAGTAGCGCAGCAGCAGCTTGCCCGCTTCTCGCGCGGCGCGGGCGGCGATGTTGGTCAGGGGATTCATGGGGCGCGAGGATACCGCAAGGCGCCGCCGGCATAAAGCGCCGGGGCTACTCTTCCGCAGAGAGGGTGGGCCAGGCGGCGGCCAGATAGCTGGTCATGGACCAGAGGGTGAGCACCACCGCCACATAGAGCAGGAGGGTGCCGATCTGCTGGGTGGGCAGCCCCAGCAGGGGATCGCGGTAGATCAGCAGGGTGATGGCGGTCATCTGGGCGGCGGTCTTGAACTTGCCCAGCCAGCTCACCGCCACGATGCCGCGCCGCCCCAGCTCGGCCATCCATTCCCGCAGGGCGGAGATGGTGATCTCGCGACCGACGATCACCACCGCTGAAAGGGTGAGCGCCAGGGTGGGCCGGTCCGCCACGATCAACACCAGGGCGGCGGCGACGATGAGCTTGTCGGCCACCGGGTCGAGAAAGGCGCCGAGAGGAGAGGTGAGAGCCATGCGCCGCGCCAGATAGCCGTCCAGCCAGTCGGTAACGGCAGCCAGCAGAAATATCACCGCCGCCGCCTGCCGCCCCCAGGGCACGGGAAGGTAGAAGGCGCCAATAAACACCGGAATCATCAGAATGCGCGAGAAGGTGAGCAGGTTGGGCAGGTTCCACATTTCAACCGTCTCCGTGGAATGCCTGATAGATGCGTTCCGCCAGTTTTTTGCTGATGCCGTTCACTGTGGCGATGTCCTCCACCCCCGCGCGGGATAGCCCTTGCAATCCGCCGAACTGCTTGAGCAGCCGTTGCCGGCGCTTGCCGCCGATGCCCGGTATCTCCTCCAGCACCGAGCGGGTGCGCGCCTTGCCGCGGCGGGCGCGGTGGCCGGAGATGGCAAAGCGGTGCGCTTCGTCGCGGATCTGCTGGATCAGGTGCAGCGCCGGCGAATGGGCGTCCAGTATAAGGGGGTGTTCCCGCTGCAACAAGAAAAGCCGCTCCATTCCGGGACGCCGTTCCGCTCCCTTGGCCACCCCCACCAGCAGCACGCAGCCGACGCCCAGCTCTTCGAGGATCTCATGGGCCGCCTGGAGCTGTCCCCTGCCGCCGTCGATGAAGAGAATCTCGGGCAGCGCCCCCTCGCCCCGCTGGAGGCGGGCGTAGCGCCGCTTCAGGGCCTGACGCATGGCGGCGTAGTCGTCGCCCGGGGTGATGCCGTCGATGTTGAAACGGCGGTAGTCCTGCTTGAGGGGGCCTTCCCCGTTGAACACCACGCAGGAGGCCACGGTGCGCTCGCCGCGGGTGTGGCTGATGTCGAAACACTCCATGCGCCGGGGCGGCTCGTCCAGTTCCAGCGCCTCCTGAAGCGCCTCCAGCCGCTGGCGGGCGCTCGCGGCGCCGGCCAGGCGGCCGCGCAGGGCCACCTCGGCGTTCTGTACCGCCATCTTCAGCCAGCGAGCCCGCTCGCCGCGTGGGTTGGCGCGCAGCCGCACCTTGCGGCCCGCCTGGGCCGAGAGGGCCTCTTCCAGCGCCTCGTGGTCTTCCGGCAGATGGCTCACCAGCAGCTCGCCGGGCACCAGCCGGTCGCGGCCCAGGTAGTGCTGGGCGAGAAAGGCGGAAAGGATCTCCGCTTCGCCGCGGCCCGCGCTGCCGCGCGGGTAGTAGGCGCGGTTGCCCAGGTTGCGCCCGCGCCGGATGGTGAACAACTGCACGCAGGACTGACCGCCGCCGGCGGCCACGGCGATGATGTCCAGGTCGCCCCGCTCGCCGCTCACGTACTGCCGCTCCTGCACCTTGCGGATGGCGTCGATCTGGTCGCGGTAGCGCGCTGCCTGTTCGAACTCGAGCGCTTTCGCGGCCGCCTCCATCCTCTCCACCAGCCCCTCCACCACGTCGTTGGTGCGCCCTTCGAGAAAGAGCACGATGTCGTACACGTCGCGCCCGCAGGCGACGCGGTCCAGGCGTTTAAGGCCGGGGTTATGGAGATCGCAGAGGTCATTGAGGCCAGCGTGGTGGAGGTGGAGCAGCGCGGGCAGAGGATCTCAAACCGCGCCTTGGCGCTCTTGCGGCTCAGGGGCGTCGCTAGAGGGTGGTCGCAGCATGCGA
>JALVUB010000174.1 GCA_027023915.1 Sedimenticola sp. | reverse complement strand
CCACCCGCTTGATGAGTTCCGCGGGAGGAACCGGCTCCAGCTCATCCTTCACCTCAAGGTAGTTGGCAACCAGGCTGCGCACTTCGGAAAGATGGCGATCCGCCACTTCGCGCAGCGCCTGGCAAAGGCGTTCCACGTCATCGCCGGTTAGGCGGTAGAAGACCTTTTGGCCCTCCTTGCGCCCCACCACCAGTCCCGCCTGACGCAACTGCTGCAAGTGTTGGGAAGTGTTGGCCACGCTCATTCCAGACAGGCGCGCCAACTCGTCCACGCTGCGCTCGGTTTGAGAGAGAAATTCCAAAAGCTCAAGGCGATTGCCGTTTGCCAGCCCCTTGGCGACACGCGCGAGCTGATTGAACAGCTCTTTCTTGAAAGAAAACATTGCACTCCTCCCTTACAGAATTTTTATTATTGAGAACGTTCAAGTTTGAAATTGAACGCTCTTATATCGGTATGATAGCCAAAAGTTCCGCCGGATCACAAACTTCCGGGAACCGCCAGCCTGCAACCGCCCGGATCGCCCTGTTCCACCTGGATGGTGCTGTGCCTGATGCCGAAGCGATCTTCCAGCTCGTGGGCCACCCGATGGAGAAAAGCGTCGCTGTCCGGGCAGCAACAGACAGTGAGATGAACGGTGAGCGCCGTTTCGGTGGTGCTCATGGCCCAAACGTGGAGATCGTGCAGATCCTCCACCTCGGGCAATCCACGCAGGTAATCCGCCACCGCCTGGGGGTCGATATGGGCGGGAACGGCATCCATGGCCATGGCCACCGACTCTTTCAGCAGATCCCAGGTTGAGTAAAAAACAACGCCCACGATGACCAGGCTCAACAACGGGTCGAGCCACAGCCAGTCGGTATGGATCATCATCACCCCGGCGATCACCACGCCGGCGGAAACCGCCGCGTCCGCGGCCATGTGAAGAAAGGCGGCTCGGATATTGAGATCCTCCTTGCGCCCCCTGAGAAAGAGAATGGCGGTGGCGGTGTTTATCACCACTCCCGCGAGAGCCACCCAGATGACCACGTTCCCGGCCACCGCCACCGGATGCCGCAACCGCTGTACCGCCTCCAGCGTAATGGCGCCCAGGGCCACCAACAACAGCATTGCGGAGAGAAGGGAGGCCAGAATGGTGGCCCTGCGGTAACCGTAGGAGTGACGCGGCGTGGGTGGCCGGGCCGCCAGCCAGGCGGCGCCCCAGGCGAGCAGCAGGCTGAGCACGTCGCTAAGGTTGTGGCCGGCGTCGGCCACCAGGGCCAGGGAGCCATGGCTCAAGCCAAACCACGCTTCCGCCAGCACGAAGGCAAGATTGAGACCCACTCCCAAGGCAAAGGCGCCATGGTGCGCATCCGCCCCCTGAGTCTCCCCATGGTGGTGGTGATGGTGATGGACCATTGTTCGCTGGCTTGAACCCTCCCTCGCCCGAAGTATACGGGAAAAACCATGATGCAAAAACCCGGCCCTTCCGCCATTCAATGACATCCGCTGCGCTCTGAGCGACAATGACATGCGGCGACATTTCGAGCAGGGCGCGCTTTGGCCCTTGGGAGGCTCTGATATAAGCCTTCCATGGCTTTATCAGCGTCGCCGCGCCGCAAACGCGGTTTGCGGCTTGCTCCAAGATCAATGGCTTGGCGCCATTGATTTTGCCGGCAGTTCCCTTGTGCCAGGAGAAAGTCTGAATTTTTAACCTTTCCTTGGGACCTTTGTTTTCCATTCAAATCAGGGACGCACGATCATGAACAACTACCAAAGAATCCACACACGCAAACCGGACGGCATCGAAAACAAAAGGGCTTTTCTCATAGGCTCTGGCATCGCTTCCCTGGCGGCGGCGGAATATCTCATGCGCGACGGCCATATGCGGGGGGAACAAATCACCATCTTCGAGGAGGGGAAGCTCTCCGGCGGCGCCCTGGACGGCGCCGGCAGCCCCGAAACCGGGTTCGTCTCGAGAGGGGGCCGGGAGATGGAGGCCCATTACGAGTGTCTTTGGGATCTCTACCGGGAGATCCCGTCCATCGAGGAGGAGGGGCGCAGCGTTCTCGATGAATTTCACGAGATCAACACCATCGACCCCAACTTCTCCAAGGTGCGGGTCATCCACAACAGGGGTGAAAAGCACCGCCGCACCGACCTGGGGCTGCATGAGAAAAACGTCCATGAGCTGGTCAGGCTAATCGTCGCCAAGGAAGAGGATCTGGGCCGGCAGACGGTGGAGGAGTATTTCGACCCCTCATTTTTCGAAACCGACATGTGGCTCTACTGGCGCAGTATGTTCGCCTTCGAAACCTGGCACAGCGTGGTGGAGATGAAGCGCTACATGCAGCGTTTCATCCATCTGCTGCCGGGCATGAGCACCATGCGCGACCTGCTGTTCACCAAATACAATCAGTACGATTCGCTGGTGTTGCCGCTGAAAAAGCACCTCGAAGCCAAGGGGGTGCGTTTTCTTTTCAACACAACCGTCACCGATCTCGACATCGAGATCGAAGCGGGCAGAAAAACGGTCACCGCCATCCACATCAACCGCGATGGGCAAGAGGAGCGGATCGCCACCACGCCGGACGATCTCGTATTCTTCACCAACGGCTCGATGACCGAAAACTCCACCCTGGGCGATAACGATCACGCGCCGGTGCTGGACCGTTCGGAAGGCGCGGTGTGGGCACTGTGGAAGAAAGTGGCGGCAAAAGACCCGGCTTTCGGCAGGCCGGAGGTCTTCTGCGGCGACATCGACAAGACCAAGTGGGAGTCCTTCACCATCACCGCCAGGGGTGAAAAATTCCGCGCGCTGTTGGAGAGTTTCGCCGAAAGGAAGTTTCTGCCTCACCGGACGGCCACCGGCGGCATCATCACCATCCGGGATTCGAACTGGTTGATGAGCGTTACCGTAAACCGCCAGCCGCAATACAAAAACCAGCCGCCCGATACCACGGTGGCCTGGGCCTACGCCCTCTTTCCGGACAACAAAGGCGATTTCATCAACAAAAAGATGAGCGAATGTTCAGGCCGGGAGCTGCTGCAAGAGCTTCTCTACCACTTCGGCATCGACGAGGAGGAGATGCAGCCCTATCTGGACGAATGCATCGTCATTCCCGCCATGATGCCCTACATCACCAGCCAGTTCATGCCCAGGGTCAAGGGCGACCGGCCCGAGGTGATCCCGGAAGGCAGCGTCAACCTCGCCTTCATCGGGCAGTTTTGCGAGATCGAGGACGACTGCGTCTTCACTGTTGAATATTCGGTGCGCTCAGCCATCATGGCGGTTTACGGACTGCTGAAGCTCGACAAGGCGGTGCCCGAGATCTACCCCAGCCAGTACGACATCCGGGTGCTCTCCACCGCCATCAAGACCATGCAGCCCGACGACGAAGGCATCCTGGCCAAACTGCTGAAGCACTTTTTGCAGCGGGAACTGCGGAACACCAGGTTCGAAGAGATGGTGTAGCGCCGCCAAGCGGAATTCACAACCCCCGGTAAACCGGATGCGGCGCGTCGGGATGATAGTACTTGAGCATCTTCGGTATCAGCGCCGCCAGGGCCTGCTGACGGTGTTCCGGCGCCGGGTGGGTACTCAAAAACTCGGGCGGACGACCGCCGCCCACCTTGGCCATCTTCCGCCACAAAGTCACAGCGGCGCGGGGATCGTAACCCGCCTTGGCCGCCAGCTCGATGCCGATGCGGTCCGCCTCGGACTCGGCCTTGCGGCTGAAAGGCAGTTGAATGGCCAGTGACGCCGCCAGCGCCGCTCCGGAAAGAGCAGCGGTTCGGTAGCGGTTGTCTTTCAATGCGGTGACCGAAAGAATCGCCAGACCCAACTGGGAAGCCAGGGCAATGGACATCTGCTCGGCCACATGGTTGGCCACGGCGTGGGAGATCTCGTGCCCCATTACCTGGGCCAGCTCGTCATCGGTAGGGTGAATCTTTTTCAGCAGGCCGGAATAGACCGCCATCTTGCCGCCGGCCATGCACCAGGCGTTCACCGTTTTGGGCTCGTCGATCACCACCACCTGCCATTTCCACTTGCGGGTGTGGGGAAAATCCCTCATTGCAACGGCGATGAGCCGGCCGGTGATCTCTTTCACCCGCCGCACCTGGGCCGGGTCATTGTTCAATTTCCCTTCCCTGCGGTATTTTTCCATCATCTTTGGATAGGCCTCGGCGGAAGCCTGGATGGCGGAATCGGGACTCACCAGCATCAGCTGGCTGCGCCCCGTGGGCGTGGTGGCGCAGGCGGCAAGCAGCACGGTGAGGAGAAAACCAGCCAATAATCCCTTCATCTTTGTCGCTCCAAGGTTTTGTTATCATCTTAACCATTATAGATTCTACCGGGAAATCCAGTTGGAAGAGGCGTTTCAGGAAAGCCGCTGGCTGCTCTACGCCCGCCTGATGCGGCTGGACAAGCCCATCGGCATCATGCTGCTGCTGTGGCCCACCTTGTGGGCACTGTGGATCGCCGGCAAAGGACAACCGAAACCCTGGGTGGTGGCGGTGTTCATCGCGGGCGTGGTGCTGATGCGCTCCGCCGGCTGCGTCATCAACGACTTCGCCGACCGCGATTTCGACCGCCACGTGAAGCGCACCGCCGAGCGCCCCATCACCTCAGGCAAGGTGTCGCCGCGCGAGGCGCTGGTGCTCTTCGCCCTGCTTTCCGGGCTGGCACTGCTGCTGGTGCTCACCTTGAACGGCCTCACCCTGCTGCTGTCGCTGGTGGGCGCCTTTCTCGCCGCCAGCTACCCCTTCACCAAGCGGCTAACCCATCTGCCCCAGGCCTACCTGGGCGCGGCCTTCGGCTGGGCGGTGCCCATGGCCTTTGCCGCCCAGACCGGCCAGGTCGATCCGCGCAGCTGGTGGATCTTCCTGGCGGTGGTGATCTGGGCGGTGGTGTACGACACCATGTACGCCATGGTGGACCGCGACGACGACCTCAGGATCGGCATCAAGTCCAGCGCCATCCTCTTCGGCCGCCACGACCGCCTAGTGATCGGCCTCTTGCAGATCGCCATGCTGGCGGTGCTGGTTCATGTGGGGCAGCTGTTCGGGCTGGGCGCCTTCTATTTCCTTGGTCTTGCGGCAGCCGCCGGGCTGATGGCCTACCACCAGTGGCTCATCCGCGATCGCGAGCGGATGCCCTGTTTCCGCGCCTTTCTCCACAACCAGTGGGTGGGCGCGGTGATCTTTGCCGGCATCCTTCTCGACTACCTGTCACGATGAACGGCTCCTCCCTGGTGGCCCGTGACCGGGCCCATCTGTGGCACCCCTATGCACCTCCTGTCGCCCCACTCCTCTGGCCGGTGGTTTCGGCGGAAGGGGTGCGGCTGAAGCTGGCCGATGGCCGCGAGCTCATCGACGGCATGTCCTCCTGGTGGTGCGCCATCCACGGCTACAACAACCCGGTGCTCAACGCCGCCATCGAGGAGCAGGCCGGACGGATGGCCCACGTCATGTTCGGCGGCCTCACCCACGAGCCGGCGGTGACCCTGGCCGAAAAGCTGGCGGCCATCACCCCCACCGGGCTGGAGCGGGTCTTCCTGGCCGACTCCGGCTCGGTGTCGGTGGAGGTGGCGCTGAAGCTGGCGATCCAGTACTGGCGCAGCCGGGGCGAGTCACGCAGCCGCTTTCTCACCGTGCGCGGCGGCTACCACGGCGACACCTTCGGCGCCATGTCGGTGTGCGATCCGGTCACAGGCATGCACACCCTCTTCCAGGGGTTCCTGCCCCGGCAGCTCTTCGCCCCGCGCCCGCCCTGCCGTTTCGGCGAGCCCTGCGGCGACGTCGATTTTGCGTCCATGGAGGCGCTGGCACGCCGCCACGCCGACGAGATCGCCGCGGTGATCCTGGAGCCGGTGGTGCAGGGCGCCGGCGGCATGTACTTTTATTCGCCGGAATACCTCCAGCGGCTGCGCGCCCTGTGCGACGAGCTGGGGCTGCTGCTGATTTTCGATGAGATCGCCACCGGCTTCGGCCGCACCGGCCGCCTCTTCGCCAGCGAATGGGCCGGCATCTCCCCCGACATCCTCTGCCTTGGCAAGGCGCTCACCGGCGGTTACATGACCCTGGCGGCCACCCTCACCACCCGCGAAATCGCCGAAACCATCGGCAACGGCGAACCGGGAGTGTTCATGCACGGCCCCACCTTCATGGGCAACCCCCTCGCCTGTGCGGTGGCCAACGCCAGCATCGACCTGTTGCTGGGCTCTCCCTGGCAGGCGCGCATCCAAGCCATCGAGGCGGGGCTGGAAGCGGGCCTGGCCCCCTGCCGGGAGCTGCCCGGCGTGGCCGAGGTGCGGGTGTTGGGGGCCATCGGCGTGGTGGAGATGGAGAAGCCGGTGGTCATGGAGAAGCTCCAGCCGGCCCTGGTGGAGGCGGGCGTCTGGGTGCGCCCCTTCGGCAGGCTGGTCTACCTGATGCCGCCCTACATCATCGACGAGGAATCGTTGGCGGTTCTCTGCAAGGCGGTGGTCCGGGTGCTGTCGGGCAAGGCATGAGCCATGAAACCCTCTTCCGTAGGTCGGACTTCAGTCCGACAGCGCGTTGGCGGAATGTCGGGCTGAAGCCCGACCTACCACGATGACCTCCTGGGCCATCACCGCCGAGCCCGGCCAAGAGCCGCAGGCAAAAAAGGTGGCCCGGCGCAGCGACCGCCCCCTGGTGCCACCCGACGAGACCCGCTTCCCCTTCCTGCTCGCCTGCACCGCCCAAGGGCTGGAACTGCGCCAGGTGGGCGCGGACGCGCCCGGCCCCCTGCGTATCGACTTCGGCGGCGGTCGCATGCGGCAGCGGATCCGCACCAGCGGCATCCGCTCTCCCCTGCCCCGTGCCCTGGGTCTCAAGCCCGGCCACCGCCCGGTGGTGGTGGACGCCACCGCCGGGCTTGGACAGGACGGCTTCCTGCTGGCCACCCTGGGTTGCCGGGTCACCCTGGTGGAGCGCGCCCTGCCCCTCTACCTGCTGCTGGATGAGGCGTTGCAGCGCGCCCTGGCCGATCCGGCCATCGCCGAGACGGCTGGCCGCGTGACGCTGATCCACGCCGATGCCGCCACCTGGCTGGAAAAGGCCTCCCCCGTGGAGGCGCTCTACCTCGACCCCATGTACCCCGCCCGCCGTCGCCACGCCCTTTCGGGCAAGGGGAT
>JALVUB010000173.1 GCA_027023915.1 Sedimenticola sp. | reverse complement strand
CCGGTAACATTATCCGCTCGAGCAAAGCCTCGTGGGAGAGACCGGATCAATCCGGCGCCGAAGGCGCAAGTTCCGCCCGGAATCGCTCAGGCAAAAGGACCGCGGGGTGAAGTTGCCATTAGACGGGGGTTGAGCCCGCCCGGTATTCCCGCTGCAGGACGCCCGTGAACCCATCCTTGGGGGGCTTGGCGGCAGCCATCCATGGCTGGCGACACCTGCACCGGAAACACCGGCCAGTATCTGCCTTCCAGCGACCGAAACATTAGAGGCAACAGCTCGACTCTGGAGAGCGGCGCTTCGCTTCTCTTGAAGCGCCCACCGACGGGGCAGGCCAGGAGCCTGTCCGACTTAGGGGGATCGTAGCGAGCAAGGTGGGACGGCGAGGAAAAATTTTCACGGTTTCGAGGCGCATAGTAGGGACTATGCAACGAGAAAGCGGGAAAATTTGGCCCGTCGTCCCACCGGCGCAGTAGATTCAGCCTGAGTCGGACAGGCTCCTCGGCCAAACTCTCAGGTACCGGGACAGAGGGGCGGGCAAGCCAGATCAACGAACTGGAGGCCCCCTGGTGCAAAAGACCATCCTCAACCAGACCCACCGCGACCTGGGCGCCCGCATGGTGCCCTTCGGCGGCTGGGAGATGCCCATCCACTACGGCTCCCAGATCGAGGAGCACCACGCCGTGCGCAACGACGCCGGCCTCTTCGATGTCTGCCACATGACGGTGGTGGACATTCGCGGCGAACAGGCGAAGCCCTTCCTCCGCCACCTGCTGGCCAACGACGTGGCCCGGCTCACCCAGCCGGGCAAGGCGCTCTACTCCTGCATGCTGCGCGACGACGGCGGCGTCATCGACGATCTCATCACCTATTTCATGGACGAGCAGTGGTACCGCATGGTGGTCAACGCCGCCACCACCGAAAAGGATCTCGCCTGGCTGGAGGAGCAGGCGGCCTCCTTCGGGGTGGAGATCCGCCCGCGCCGGGACCTGGGCATGATCGCGGCACAGGGCCCCAACGCCCGGGAGAAAACGGTGCCACTGCTGCCCGAATCCCTGCGTGCGAAGGCGGAAGCTCTCATTCCGTTCCAAGCGGCGACCGACGGCGAATGGTTCGTGGCGCGCACCGGCTACACCGGCGAAGACGGCTTTGAGATCATGCTGCCCGACGACGCAGTGGTGCCTTTCTGGAACGCTCTGGTGGAAGCCGGGGTAAGGCCCTGCGGCCTGGGGGCGCGCGACACCCTGCGGCTGGAGGCAGGCATGAACCTCTATGGCAGCGACATGGACGAATCGGTGACCCCCTTGGAATCAGGCCTCGCCTGGACCGTGGATCTGCGCGATGCCGGGCGGGGCTTCGTCGGCCGCCAGGCCCTCGAAGCCCAACAGGAACAGGGTAACCTGCGCCACTTCACCGGCCTGGTGCTGGAAGGCAAGGGCGTTTTGCGCAATCATCAAAAACTGTTTGACGGCGAGCACGAAGTGGGGGAGATCACCTCGGGCGGCTTTTCACCCACCCTGGGGAGGGCCATCGCCCTGGCGCGCATCTCGCCCGACGCCGGAGATGATCTGATGGTGGAGATCCGCGGTCGCCGGCTGCCGGTGCGGCTGGTGAAGCCCCCGTTCGTGCGGCACGGCAAGGCGTGTATCGAGGCGTAACTTCACTGAAGGAGATTCGGCACCATGAGCGAAATACCAGACGACCTGAAATACACCAGCACCCATGAATGGGCGCGCGACGAGGGCGACGGCATTGTTGCCGTGGGCATCACCGACCACGCCCAGGAGCTGCTTGGCGACCTGGTCTATGTGGAACTACCGGAAACGGGCACCGACCTGGGCGCTGGGGCCGAGTGCGCGGTGGTGGAGTCGGTGAAGGCCGCCGCCGATGTCTACAGCCCCCTGGACGGCGAGGTGGTGGAAGTGAATGAATCCCTGGCCGACAGCCCGGAGGCGATCAACGAAGCGCCTTACGAGGCCTGGATCTTCAAGCTGAAGATGGCCGATCCCGCCCAGCTCGACAACCTGATGGACGCCGCCGCCTATGCCGAGGCGGTGGAAGCGGAAGAGCACTGAATCCATGCCCTTCATCCCCCACACCGAGGAAGAGATCCGCGAGATGCTGGAAACCATTGGCGTCTCCAGCATCGATGATCTTTTCGACGAAATTCCCGAATCCCTGCGCGCCAACACCCTGGAAGGCGTAGGCCCGGCCCTGAGCGAGATGGAGATCACCCGCCTGATGCAGGAGAAGGCGCGCCAGGACAGCGGCGGCATCTGCTTCATCGGCGCCGGCGCCTACGACCACCATGTGCCGGCCGCCGTCTGGCAGATCGCCACCCGGGGCGAGTTCTACACCGCCTACACCCCCTACCAGGCGGAAGCGAGCCAGGGCACCCTGCAACTCCTCTACGAGTACCAGACCATGATGGCCGAACTGATGGCCATGGAGGTCTCCAACGCCTCGCTCTACGACGGCGCCTCCGCCCTGGCCGAGGCGGTGCTGATGGCGGTGCGCGCCAACCGCAAATCGAAGTCGAAGCGGGTGCTGGTGCCGCGCAGCCTGCACCCGGCCTACCGCGGCACCGTCCACACCATCGTGCGCAACCAGGGCATCGAGCTGGTGGAACTCCCCTTCGACGACACCACCGGCCAGACCGACCTCGACGCCCTGGAAACCCACGCCGGCAGTGACTTCGCCGCCCTGGTGATCCCCCAGCCCAACTTCTTCGGTGTGCTCGAGCCGGTGGACCAGCTCACCGACTGGGCCCACCGCAACGGCCTGCTGGCCATCGCCGTGGTCAACCCGCTGGCCATGGCGGTGCTCCAGCCGCCCGGCGAATGGGGCGAAAAGGGGGTGGACATCGCCTGCGGCGACGGTCAGCCCCTGGGGGCACCGCTCAGCTCCGGCGGGCCCTACTTCGGCTTCATGACCTGCCGCAAGCAGCACGTGCGGCAGATGCCGGGGCGCATCATCGGCCGCACGGTGGATCTCGACGGCAAGCCCGGCTTCGCCCTCACCCTGCAGGCGCGCGAGCAGCACATCCGCCGCTCCAAGGCCACCTCCAACATCTGCACCAACCAGGGGCTGATGGTCACCGCCGCCACCATCCACATGGCGCTGCTGGGGGCCGACGGCCTGGCGCGGGTGGCCGGCGCCTGTCACGCCAACCTGAACGCCCTGGTAGGGAAGCTCACCGCCCTGGACGAGGAGATCGCGCCGCGCTTCTCCGGCCCGGTGTTTCACGAGCGGGTGCTGCGCCTGCCCATGGAAGTGCCCCAGGTGCTGCGCACCCTGGCCGCCCACAACATTCTTGGCGGCCACCACCTGGGCGGCGACTACCCGGAGCTGGAGAACTGCCTGCTGGTGTGCGCCACCGAGACCCGCACCCCGGACGACCTGGAGAAGTACGCCCAAAACCTCCAGCGGGTGCTCGCCACCCGCCGCCAGGGCGCCTGCGCCACCATGGCGCGAATCGATCTGTAACCCCGGAACAAGCCATGCTGATCTTCGAACACTCCCGTCCCGGCCGCCGCGCACAGGCCCAGGCGCCGGCCGACCAGGCCCCGCTGGAGGGGATTCCCGAGGCGTTCCGCCGCCGCAAGCGGCCGCGCCTGCCGGAGGTCTCCGAGCTGCAGGCAGTGCGCCACTACACCCGGCTGTCGCAGAAGAACTTCTCCATCGACACCCAGTTCTACCCGCTGGGCTCCTGCACCATGAAGTACAACCCCAGGGCCTGCAACAGCCTGGCCATGCTGCCGGGGCTGGTGGACCGCCATCCCCTGGCGCCGGAGAGCCACAGCCAGGGGTTCCTGAGCGCCATGTACGACTTGCAGGAGATCCTCAAGTCGGTCACCGGCATGGCGGCGGTTTCCCTGGCCCCCATGGCGGGCGCCCAGGGGGAGTTCGCCGGCGTGGCCATGATCCGCGCTTACCACGACGCGCGCGGCGACCACGAGCGGCGCGAGATCCTGGTGCCCGACGCCGCCCACGGCACCAACCCCGCCTCGGCGGTGATGTGCGGCTACCAGGCGCGCGAGATCCCCACCCTGCCATCGGGCGACGTGGACCTGGAGGCGCTGGAGGCGGCCCTGGGGCCCCAGACCGCCGGCATCATGCTCACCAACCCCTCCACCCTGGGGGTCTTCGAGCGCCACATCGACACCATCGCCCGGATGGTCCACGAGGCGGGCGGGCTGCTCTACTACGACGGCGCCAACCTCAACGCCATCCTCGGCCGGGTGCGGCCCGGCGACATGGGTTTCGATGTCATTCACGTCAACCTGCACAAGACCTTCTCCACCCCCCACGGCGGCGGCGGCCCCGGCGCCGGCCCCGTGGGGGTGAGCGAGCGCCTGGCCCCCTACCTGCCGGTGCCCCTGGTGGATTACGACGGCCACGACTACCGCCTGCTCACCGAGAGGGAGCGTCCCGACACCATTGGCCGACTCAGTGCCTTCGGCGGCAACGCCGGCATCCTGTTGCGAGCCTACATCTATGCCAGGATGCTCGGCGCCGAGGGGATGAAGCGGGTGGCCGACTTCTCCACCCTGAACGCAAACTACCTGATGAAACGCATGGTGGAAGCGGGCTTCACCGCCGCCTACCCCGAGCGGCGCGCCACCCACGAGTTCATCATCACCCTCAAGCCCGAGGCGAAGGCGCTGGGGGTGAGCGCCATGGACTTTGCCAAGCGGCTGCTCGATTACGACATGCACGCCCCCACCACCTACTTCCCCCTGCTGGTGCCCGAGTGCTTTCTCATTGAGCCCACCGAGACCGAGGCGAAGGAGGCGCTGGACGCCTTCGTCGAGGCCATGGTGAAGATCCGCGAAGAGGCGGAACAGGCGCCGGAAAAGGTGAAGGGCGCCCCCTGGAATCTGCCGGTGCGGCGGCTGGACGACGTGCGCGCGGCGCGCCAGCTTGACCTGAAATGGCAAGGGGAAAACAGGTGAAACCAACACCCGTTTGCTGGTGCTACCCCGGTTGAAAAAGTAGAATTGTCAGGTTTTCTTTTTTCTGGATCTCCCCATGACACCTTTGAAAAATGACCGGCTGCTGCGCGCCCTGCTGCGCGAGCCCGTGGATGTGACCCCCGTCTGGATGATGCGCCAGGCGGGGCGCTATCTGCCCGAATACCGCGCCACCCGGGAGAAGGCGGGGGACTTCATGACCCTCTGCCGCACCCCCGAGCTGGCCTGCGAGGTGACCATCCAGCCCCTGGAGCGGTTCGACCTGGACGCCGCCATCCTCTTTTCCGACATCCTCACGGTGCCCGACGCCATGGGTCTGGGGCTCTATTTCGAAGAGGGAGAAGGACCGCGCTTCCGCCATCCGGTGCGCGACCAGGCGGCGGTGGAGGCCCTGCCCATTCCCGATCCCGAAGAGGAGTTGCGCTACGTGATGGACGCGGTACGCACCATTCGCCGGGAACTGGACGGCCGGGTGCCGCTGATCGGCTTTTCCGGCAGCCCCTGGACCCTGGCCACCTACATGGTGGAAGGGGGAAGCGCCAAGAACTTTGCCATCGCCAAGGGGATGATGTTCGACCGTCCCGAGCTGATGCACGCCCTGCTGGCCAAGCTGGCGGAAGCGGTGACCGCCTATCTCAACGCCCAGATCGCCGCCGGCGCCCAGGCGGTGATGATCTTCGACACCTGGGGCGGGGTATTGACGCCGGACGACTTCAAAAACTTTTCACTGGCCTACATGGAGCGCATCGTCTCCGGTCTGACCAAAGAGTCGGAAGGACGCCGGGTGCCGGTGATCCTCTTTACGAAAGGTGGGGGCCAGTGGTTGGAGGCGATGGCGGACAGCGGCGCCGACGCACTGGGCTTGGACTGGACTATCGACATCGGCGAAGCCCGCCGCCGGGTGGGTGACCGGGTGGCGCTGCAGGGCAACCTTGACCCCTGCGTACTCTACGCTTCACCGGAAGCAATCCGCCGCTCGGTGGCAAAAGTGCTGGAAAGCTATGGATCGGGAAGCGGCCACGTCTTCAACCTGGGCCACGGCATCCACCCCACCATCGATCCCGATCACGCCAAGGCCATGATCGATGCCGTGCATGAGCTGAGCCGGCCCTATCACCAGTGATCCGCCAACTCACGAGACGAGCGCGGATCCCAACGGAAACCCTTCGGTAGGTCGGGCTTCAGCCCGACAGGTTGCGCGGCTGACCCCAACACCGTCGCCGGGCCGGCGGGGGCTCCTACCTGGCGGGGACGCCGTGAATACATCCCTGTAGGCTTTGCGGCAGCATCCCTGCTGCCGAAACCCCGCCAGGCAGGAGTCCCCACCAGCCTCCCAGCTTTCCTTGGAAAAAAGTTTCGTCAGCGCGGCAGTATGGTGCGCCCGGTGAGGTACTCGTCCACCGCCCGCGCGCACTGGCGCCCCTCGCGGATGGCCCAGACCACCAGCGACTGGCCGCGGCGCATGTCGCCGGCGGCGAAGACCCCCTCCACCGAGGTGTGGTAGGCCCTGGGCCCCTCCGTGCCGCCCTTGACGTTGCCTCTCTCGTCCAGTTCCACGCCGGCCTGCTCCAGCATCCCTTCATGCACCGGGTGGAGAAAGCCCATGGCCAGCAGCACTAGGTCGGCCTTGAGTTCGAACTCGCTCCCCTCCACCTCTGACATCTGCCAGCGGCCCTGATCGTCCTTCTTCCAGTCCACGCGCACGCAGCGCAGCGCCCGCACCTGGCCCTTGCCGTCGTCGAGGAACTCCTTGGTGAGCACCTGCCACATCCGCTCGCACCCCTCCTCCTGGGAGGTGGAGGTGCGCAGCTTGTGCGGCCAGTCGGGCCAGGTGACCTCCTTCACCTCCTTCTCGGGCGGCATCGGCATCAGCTCGAGCTGGGTCACCGAGTGGGCGCCGTGGCGGTTGGAGGTTCCCACGCAGTCGGAGCCGGTATCGCCGCCACCGATCACCACCACGTCCTTTCCCTCGGCGCTGATGAGGTGACGCTCGGCGCCGGGCACCCCCTGCACCACCCTGGAGTTGGCGGTGAGGAACTCCATGGCGAAGTGGACCCCTTTCAGCTCCCGCCCCGGCACCGGCAGGTCGCGGGGCTGCTCCGAGCCACCGGCCAGCACCACAGCGTCGAATTTGGCCTTCAGCTCGTCAAAGGGCAGATCCACCCCCACGTGGGTGTTGACG
>JALVUB010000172.1 GCA_027023915.1 Sedimenticola sp. | reverse complement strand
CGCGGCAACCAGCTGGGGCGCCAGGCTTCGCTCCAGGAAATGGCTCACCAGCACCAGGTCGAAGGCCTCCGGCCGGGGCGGCTGGGCCACCACGTCGCGCACCTCGCCACTCACCTCCAGTCCGCGTGCCGCCGCCTCGTCCTGGAGCCGTTCGATGGCCACGGGGGAGAGATCCCAGGCGTGAACCTCCAGCCCTCGTTCGGCCAGCCAGAGGGCATTGGCGCCCCGCCCGCAGGCCAGGTCCAGCGCCCGACCGCCGGTGGGCAGCAGGTGGGCGTTGCGCAGCAGCACCTGGGCCACCTCGCCGGGCCCCTCGGCCTCGGCGTGGCGGCGGTTCCACTTCTCGAGAACGGGATCGTCCAAGGGGGGACGCTACAACAGATCCAGCCCGCGCGCGATGTCCGCCTGGATGTCGGCCACCTCCTCCAGCCCCACGGAGATCCGGATCAGGCCGTCGGAGATACCGGCCTCGGCGCGCTGCTCGGGGGTGAGGCGGCCATGGGTGGTGGTGGCGGGATGGGTGACGGTGCTCTTCACGTCACCCAGGTTGGCGGTGATGGAGATCATCTTCATGGCGTCGATCACCTTCCAGGCGGCCTCCTTTCCGCCCGCCACCTCGAAGGCGAGCATGCCGCCGGGCAGGTCCATCTGGCGGGCCGCCAGCTCCGCCTGGGGGTGGCTGGGCAGGCCGGGATAGTGAACCCGCTCCACCTTGGGGTGGTTCTCCAGCCAGTTGGCCAGGAGATCGGCGTTGTGGGAATGGGCCTTCATGCGCGGGGCGAGGGTCTCCAGGCCGTGGAGGAAGACCCAGGCGTTGAAGGGGCTTAGGGTGGGGCCGGCGGTGCGCAGCACGCCGAACACCTCCTCGCCCACCAGCTTGCCGTCGCCCACCACGGCGCCGCCCATGCAGCGCCCCTGGCCGTCGATGTACTTGGTTGCGGAGTGAACGACCACATCAGCGCCCAGCTCCAGGGGGCGCTGCAGGATGGGAGTGCAGAAGCAGTTGTCCACCACCAGCAGGCAGTCGTGGGCATGGGCCAGGTCGGCCAGGGCGCGAATGTCACCCAGCTCCATCAGCGGGTTGGAAGGGGTCTCGACGAAGAGCATCCTCGTCCGCGGCCGGATGGCCCGCTCCCACGCCTCCAGGTCGGAGAGGGGCACATAGCTGGTCTCGATGCCGAAGCGCGACAGGTACTTGTCGAACAGGATCACGGTGCTGCCGAAGATGCTGCGCGAACTCACCAGGTGGTCCCCCGCCTGCAGCAGTCCCATGCAGGTGGCGAGGATGGCCGACATGCCGGAAGCGGTGGCCACGCAGCGCTCCCCGCCCTCCAGCGCCGCCAGCCGCTCCTCGAAGGTGCGCACCGTGGGGTTGGTGAAGCGGGAGTAGATGTTGCCCGGCTCGTCGCCCGAGAAGCGGGCCGCCGCCTGGGCGGCGCTCTCGTAGACATAGCTGGAGGTGGTGAAGATGGGGGGCGAGTGCTCGCCTTCCGCCGTTCGTTGATGCCCCAGACGGATCGCCTGGGTGGCGGGCCGCCAGTCGTTGTCGTGGCTCATCTCAGGCTCCGTTGTGCAGATCGATCACGTCCACCTTGTCGGCCTCGCGGACGCGCTTGGCGTCGTCGTTGCGGCACT
>JALVUB010000171.1 GCA_027023915.1 Sedimenticola sp. | reverse complement strand
GCACAAGCCCTGCCCGAGGCGCTCTATCTGGTCAACGCCAGCAACGATGCATGGTTCGGTGACTCCCTGGCGCCCCACCAACACCTGGAGATGGCGCGCATGCGGGCGCTGGAGACCGGGCGCTGGCTGGTGCGCGCCACCCATACCGGCATCTCGGCCCTCATAGACGACAAGGGCAGGGTGAAACAGTCGCTGCCCCAGTTCCGGCAAGGGGTGGTGCGGGGCCGCGTGCAGCCGCTGGCGGGCGCCACCCCCTATTCCCGTTGGCGCGACTGGCCCGTGGTGTTGTTGGCGTTGGCCATGTTGGTGGTGGCTTTTTCCCGGCGCGGCATGGGCGGCGCGCCATCCAGTCCTTGAGCTTTCAGCCGCGCGGCTTCCGCCTTGCGCTCCTCCACTTCGTAGCGCAGCACGGCGGCTTGCTGGAACACCACCTCCGCTTCGTTGGGCCAGGGTTCCGGTGCCACCTTGGGCGTGGCCTGTTGTTGCTCGCAAGCGGCCAGCAGCAGCAATATTTGTGGGAAAATGACCTTTTTCATCCCACCCAAGTATAGGAAAAGCCATGAGCAGAGAGATCATTCGCACCGACAAGGCGCCCCAGGCCATCGGCACCTATTCCCAGGCGGTGAAAAGCGGTGACACCGTCTGGCTTTCCGGCCAGATTCCCCTGGTGCCAGAGACCATGGAGTTGGTGGAGGGCGACATGGAGGCGCAGATCCGTCGGGTGTTCGACAATCTGAAAGCGGTGGCCGAGGCGGCGGGCGGTTCTCTTGGCCAGGTGGTCAAGCTCAATGTCTATCTCACCGACCTGGCACATTTTCCGTTGGTCAATCAGGTGATGGCCGACTATTTCGACGAACCCTATCCCGCCCGTGCCGCCATAGGCGTCGCCGCCCTGCCAAAGGGTGCGGGCGTGGAGATGGACGCGGTTTTGGCCCTATAGAACTTGCAGGGCATCGGCGCTGGCAGTATCTTCAACTTTTTCTTCCAGCCGGAGGAGAACCCATGGATCGTCGTGAATTCCTCATCAAGGGCGGCGCGGCCGCCGCCATGGGCCTGGGCGCCAGCCGGGTTGCCTCGGCCCGCACCACCATCAAGTGGAAAATGGTCACCACCTGGCCGAAAAACTTTCCCGGCCTGGGTACCGGAGCCAACAACCTGGCGCGGCTCATCACCGAGATGTCGGGCGGCCGGCTGAAGGTGAAGGTTTACGGCGCCAAGGAGCTGATACCCGCGTTCGAGGTGTTCGACGCCGTCTCCCGGGGAACCGCCGAGATGGGCCATTCATCGGCCTACTATTGGAAAGGCAAGGTGCCCGAGGCCCAGTTCTTCTCCACCATGCCCTTCGGCATGACCGCCCAGGAGATGAACGGCTGGATCTATTATGGCGGCGGCCAGGAACTGTGGGACAAGGTCTATGCGCCCTTCGGCGTCATCGGCCGCCCCGCCGGCAACACCGGCGTGCAGATGGGCGGCTGGTTCAACAAGGAGATCAACTCCCTGGACGATCTCAAGGGGCTGAAGATGCGCATTCCCGGCTTGGGAGGCGAGGTGCTCAAACGGCTCGGTGGTACTCCGGTGAACCTGCCGGGTGGCGAGCTGTTCACGGCGCTTACCTCCGGCACCATCGACGCCACCGAGTGGGTGGGGCCCTACAACGACCTCGCCTTCGGCCTCTACAAGGCGGCCAAGTACTACTACTATCCCGGTTTCCACGAGCCCGGCACCATCCTCGAGGCCCTCATCAACAAGAAGGCCTTCGAAGCACTGCCCAAGGATCTCCAGGCCATCGTGCTGGCCGCCTGCAAGGTGGTGAACATGGAGATGCTGGCCGAATACGCGGCGCGCAACCCCGGCGCCCTGGAGCAACTGGTGAAGGAGCACCATGTGGAGGTGCGCGCCTATCCCGACGATGTGTTGCGCCAGTTGCGCAAGGTCTCCCGCGAGGTGGTGGAAGAGCTGGCCGCCCAGAGCAAGGCGGCGGGCGAGATCTACCGCAGCTACAGCAAGTTCCTGGAGGCTTCGCGCAAGTACACCCGCATCTCCGATCTGCCTTATCTCCAGGCGCGCGAGGCCTGATCCCTGGGAAACCTCTGATTTAATCCTGGACGAAGCAGATTGTTCTCCTCCGGTTCGAGTACAAGGCGAAGTTCGCAGCCAATAGCGAGCTATTGGCAAGAACTTCAACGCAGTAATCGGGCCGGAGGGGGACAAGATGCGCGTTCATGGATTAAATCAGAGGTTCCCTAGAGGCCGGGCCGCCCGGCCCCCTTCTACCGGCCGTGATTCGGGTGCCCCTGAGCCTCTACGTGCACCTCCCCTGGTGCCTGCGCAAATGTCCCTATTGCGATTTCAACTCCCATCCCCTGCGCGGCGTGCTGGACGAAAAAGGCTATATGGCAGCGCTGCTTCGTGATCTCGATCTAGAGCTTGCCGGCATCGCGCCCCGCCCCCTGGAGAGCATTTTCATCGGTGGTGGCACGCCCAGCCTCTTTTCCGGGGAGGCCATCGCCCGGTTGCTGGACGGCATGCGACAGCGCATGGTCCTGGCGCCCCACGTGGAGATCACCCTGGAGGCCAACCCCGGCACCGCCGACGCGGACAATTTTCGAGCTTATCGGCAGGCGGGGGTAAATCGTCTTTCACTGGGCGTGCAGTCCTTTTCCAACCGGATGTTGCAACGGCTCAGTCGCATTCATGACGCGGAGCAGGCGCGCCGGGCGGTGGGGCGGGCACGCGTGGCGGGCTTCGACAACATCAACCTGGATTTGATGTTCGGCCTGCCGGAGCAAGGTGTGGACCAGGCCATGGCCGATCTGGAACAGGCCCTTGCCCTGAAGCCGGAGCACCTCTCCTGGTATCAGCTCACCCTGGAGCCCAACACCGCTTTTGCTCATCAGCCGCCACCCTTGCCCGATGAAGAAACACTGTGGCGGATGCAGGAAGAAGGCGCTGCGCTGCTGGCCTCGGCGGGTTTCCGGCGCTACGAGATCTCTGCCTGGGCCCGGCCTGGCCGTCAGTGCCGGCATAATCTTAACTACTGGCGGTTTGGTGACTATATCGGCATCGGCGCCGGCGCCCACGGCAAGCGGAGTGACGAAGGCGTGCTGCGTTACTGGAAGGTGCGACAGCCGCAACGATATCAGCAAGATCCGCGGCGGGGTGGCGAGCGCAAGGTGGCTGGTCGTGAGCTGGCGTTGGAATTCCTGCTCAACGCCCTGCGTCTGGTGGACGGGGTGAGCCATGAAGCTTTCCACCAACGGACCGGATTGCCCCTATCCCAGCTTGAGCCCGGCTTGTCGCGCGCCCGTGAGCTGAAGCTGATGGTGTCGGACCGGTTGCAGGCCACCCCCAGGGGGCTGGATCTGCTCAACGATCTGCTGCTCTGTTTTGAAACATGAAAAGCGACTACAAGCCCATCGATTGCGGTCTCCACAGCCGCTACGAATTGTTGGCCATGCGCCGTGCCCGGGTGGTGCTCCATTACCGCGACGAGGCCGAAAAAGATCATCGGGTCCGTGGTCGGGTGGTGGATGTTTTCACCCGCCGAGGTGCCGAGTATCTGAGGCTGAAAGAGGGGCGGGGCAGCCTGGAAGTGCGCCTGGACCACATCATCGGTTTCGAGGAGGGTTGTTGACGGAGCTATGTTGTCCCCCTATAATTCACGGTTCCTTGGCGCCACGCGCCAGTTCTACTTTTCAGCAAAGAAGGCGGCCCCGGGCCGGAGAAGGAGATGAAAGCAGACATCCATCCCGATTATTGTGAGATCAAGGTGACCTGTAGCTGTGGCAACAGCTTCGAGACCCGTTCCACTCTGTGCAAGGATTTGCACGTGGAAGTGTGTTCGGCCTGTCATCCCTTCTACACTGGCCAGCAGAAGATCGTGGACACCGCCGGTCGCGTGGACAAGTTCCGCAAGCGTTACGGGCGGTGATTTCCCTGCCGCTTATGCAGCACGGAGGCGCCCGCAGGGCGCCTTTTTCATTTCCGCAGGAGGCACCCTGATGAGTAACAGTGAAGATTTCGATGCCGAAATCAACCGGGATGCGTTGGCCTATCACGCTGGCCCGGTGCCGGGAAAAATCAGTATTCAGGTCACCAAGCCCACCGATACCCAGCGGGATCTGGCGCTGGCCTACACCCCGGGAGTGGCCGAGCCGGTGCGCCGTATCGTCGAAGATCCGGGCGCGGCCTATCGCTACACCGCAAAAGGTAATCTTGTGGCGGTGATTACCGACGGCACCGCCGTGCTCGGGCTGGGTAAAACCGGCGCCCTGGCGGGCAAGCCGGTAATGGAAGGCAAGGCGGTGTTGTTCAAGCATTTCGCCGGCATCGATGTATTCGACATTGAGGTGGAAGCGGAGACGCCCCAGGAGTTTGTGGAGACGGTGGCGCGCATCGCTCCCACTTTTGGCGGCATTAATCTTGAGGACATCGCGGCGCCCCACTGTTTCGAGATCGAGCAGGCGCTGATTGAGCGACTGGACATTCCCGTCTTTCATGACGATCAGCATGGTACCGCCATCATCATCTGCGCGGGACTGCTCAACGCCTTGGAGCACCAGGGCAAGAAGCTTGAAGAGGCCCGCATCGTGGTACTCGGCGCCGGCGCCGCCGGCATCGCGGCGGTAAGATTGTTGTGTGCCATGGGCGCCCACAGGAACAACATTCTCTCCATCGACAGGCAGGGGGTGATTCACACCGGACGGCAGGGTCTCAACCCTTACAAATGGAGTGTGGCGGCAGATACCGACAGGCGCACCCTGGCGGATGCCATGGAGGGTGCCGATGTCTTCATCGGCGTTTCCGGCCCTGATCTGGTCACGCCCCAGATGCTGGCTTCCATGGCCGAACGTCCCGTGGTCTTCGCCCTCTCCAACCCGGTGCCGGAGATCCGGCCCGAGGTGGCCTTGCAGGTGCGCGATGACCTCATCATGGCCACGGGCCGTTCTGATTATCCCAACCAGGTGAACAATGTATTGGGCTTTCCCTTTATTTTCCGTGGCGCTTTGGACGTGCGCGCCTGCTGCATTAACGAGGAGATGCAGATCGCCGCGGTCCATGCGTTGAAAGAGCTGACCCATCAGCCGGTGCCGGAACAGGTATTGGCGGCCTACGGTCTCGATGCGCTGGAGTCCGGTCCCGACTACATTCTGCCCAAGCCGCTCGATCCGCGCCTGCGGGAGGTGGTGCCGCCGGCGGTGGCCGCCGCTGCCATCCGAACCGGCGTGGCTAGAAGCGACTGGCCGGACCATTATCCGCCCATGGAACGGTTTGTTTGAAATTCCGTTGAGACCGCCGCCTGCCGACGCAAATGCTATAGTCGATAAAAAGCCGACAAGATAAGGAGGTGGAGGATGAACAAGGTCGCCATCGTGGGTGCCGGCCGTGTCGGTGAAACCACCGCCCAGATCCTGGCGGAGCAGGAGGTGAGCCGTGAAGTGGTGCTCATCGATATCCGCGAAGACGCGCCCCAGGGAGTGGCGCTGGACATCCTGGAAAGCGCGCCGCTGATCGGCTTCGACACCGGCGTCAGGGGTAGCAATGATCCCGCCGCCATGACCGGTGCCGAGCTGGTGGTCGTCACCGCCGGCGTGCCTCGAAAGCCGGGCATGTCCCGCTCCGATGTGCTGGAGACCAATGTGGCGGTGATCGATGGCATCGTCGATGACGTGTTGCGATACGCGCCGGAAGCGATGATCCTCATGGTCACCAATCCGGTGGATGTGCTCACATGGCGGGCATGGAAAAGAACGGGCTGGCCCCGACGGCGGGTATTCGGTCAGGCCGGCGTGCTGGACGCCTCGCGCATGGCCACCTTCATCGCCATGGAGACCGGTTTTTCCGTCAGGGACATCACCACGCTGGTGCTGGGGGGGCATGGAGACAGCATGGTGCCGGTGCCCCGTCTTTGTACCATCAACGGCGTGCCCATCTCCCATTTTCTCGATGAAGGGAAAATACAGGATATAATTCAGAGAACCCGCGACGGGGGCGCCGAGATTCTCGCCCTGCGCAAGAACTCCAGCGCCTATGACGCGCCCGGCGCTTCGGTGGCGGCCATGGTGGACGCCATCGCCCGCAACCGCCGGCGTTTGCTGCCCTGTGTGGCTATCCTCCAAGGCGAATATGGACAGTCGGACATCGCCATGGGGGTGCCCTGCGCGCTCGATGGCAGCGGCTTGAGTGAAGTGGTGGAGCTGGCCCTCACTGAGGAGGAGAAGGCCCGTTTTGCCGAGTCGGCTGGCGCCGTGGCCGCCGACATTGCGCGTCTGGCCGACAGCGCCCGCTGACAAAAGAATTCGACCCGGGACCGTCGTCCCGCAGGAGCGATCAGATCATGTCTGACAGGAAAGCCATTGTCACCCTGGAGCCTGGCGGTGAGCGTTATGAACTGGATGTGCTCGCCGGTACCGAAGGTCCCGACGCTATTGATATCCGCAAACTCTATTCCACGGCGGGGGTTTTCACTTATGACCCAGGGTTCCTTTCCACCGCCAGCTGCCACAGCGCCATCACTTATATCGACGGTGAAAAAGGTATCCTGCGCTATCGCGGCTATCCCATCGAGCAGCTGGCGGAAAAGAGCTCTTTCATCGAGGTGGCGTGGTTGCTCCTCTATGGAGAGCTGCCCACGGCGGAGGAGCTGGAGCGCTTCAAAAATATCATCACCCATCACACCATGGTGAACGAAGCGCTGTTGCGCTTTTTCGAGGGGTATCACTATGATGCCCACCCCATGGCCATGATGGTGGGTGTGGTTGGTTCTCTGGCCGGGTTCTACCACGATTCGCTGGATATCATGGACCCACGCCACAGAGACATCTGCGCGCATCGCCTGATTGCCAAAACACCCACCATCGCCGCGGCCTGCCACAAGCATAATATCGGCGAGCCCACCATGTATCCGCGCAACGACCTGAGTTACGCGGCTAACTTCATGTACATGCTCAAGGGCACGCCGTGCGAGGAGTACGAGGTGGACCCGCTGGCCGAGCGGGCGCTGGATTTGCTCTTTATCCTCCATGCGGATCACGAGCAGAACGCTTCCACCTCCACGGTGCGCCTGGCCGGCAGCTCTGGCGCCAATCCCTTTGCCTGTATCTCCGCCGGCATCGCCTCGTTGTGGGGGCCTGCTCATGGCGGCGCCAATGAGGCGGTG
>JALVUB010000170.1 GCA_027023915.1 Sedimenticola sp. | reverse complement strand
CCGTGATTCAGTAATGGGGTGGTACTTCATCTTCCGGCGAGCTGTCGGGCTGTTTTCGTTCCAGCTCCTGAAGGCGCCCGTGCAACCGGTCCACAACCTCCTCCAAAGCCTTCACCCGGCGCTCCTGGCGCAGCAGCGCCCGGGTGAGTTCTTCAATGGACGCATCCTGCCAGGCGATTCTCTCTTCCAGCCCTTCAATGGACGCCATCGGTCTCCTCCAGCAGCTTTTGCAGCTCTTCTTCATCCAGAATGGTGACGCCGAGTGCCTGCGCCCTGTCGTATTTGGAACCAGGATTCTCTCCCGCCACCAGATAGTCGGTCTTTTTTGAAACGCTGCCGCTCACCCTTGCCCCCAGGGCCTGAAGCGCTTCCTTCACCTGCTGCCTGGGCCGGCTCAGGGTGCCGGTGAGCACGAAGGTCTTGCCTTGCAACGGCAGGGCTTCAGGCTCGGGCGCCGGTTCGTTTTCCGGCCAGCTCACGCCGGCCCGGCGAAGTTTATCAATCACCTCACGGTTGTGGGACTGGCGGAAAAAGCCGACGATGTAGGCGGCCACCACGGGACCGATGTCGGGCACCTGCTGTAGCCGCTCCTCGTCGGCCTGTTCGATGGCCTCCAGGGAGCCGAAATGGCGCGCCAGGGTCTGGGCGGTGGCTTCACCCACTTCGCGGATGCCGATGGCGTAAAGAAAACGGGCCAGGGTGGTCTGCTTGCTCCGCTGCAACGCTTCGATGAGGTTTTGCGCTGACTTCTCCCCCATGCGCTCCAGCCCGGCGAGCTGTTCCCTGGTGAGGGTGTAAAGATCGGCCGGATCGTGCACCAGCCCTTTTTCCACCAGTTGATCCACCAGCTTGTCGCCCAGCCCCTCGATGTCCATGGCGCGGCGGGAGGCGAAGTGCTTCAACGCCTCCTTGCGCTGAGCCGGACAGTAGAGGCCACCTGTACAGCGGGCGATGGCTTCCCCCTCGGGCTTGATGACCTCGGAGCCGCAGACCGGACACTTATCCGGCAACTGGATTCTGCGCGCGTCGGCGGGCCGCCGCTCCGGCAGCACGCGGACGATCTCGGGAATGACATCCCCCGCCCTGCGCACATAGACCGTATCGCCGATACGAATGTCCTTCTTTTCGATCTCGTCCATGTTGTGCAGGGTGGCGTTCTTCACCGTTACGCCCCCAACCCGCACCGGCTCCAGCCGCGCAACCGGGGTCACCGCGCCGGTGCGGCCCACCTGCCACTCCACGTCGCGCAACACGGTGAGGGCCTCCTCGGCGGGAAACTTGTGGGCGATGGCCCAGCGCGGGGCGCGCGCCACATAGCCCAGCCGTTCCTGCCAGTCGAGGCGGTCCACCTTGAACACCACGCCGTCGATGTCGTAATCGAGGCTGTCGCGCTTCTCCCGCATCGTTCTGTGGTAGCGCAGACATGCCTCCACCCCCTCCAGCACCTTCAGCTCGGGGGATACGGGCAGGCCGAGGCCGCGCAATACCGCCATGCTGGCGCTGTGGGTGTCGGCCAGCCGCTCCACCGAGAGCTCGCCCCAGCCGTAGGCGAAAAAGGCCAGGGGGCGGCCGGCGGTGACCCTGGGGTCGAGCTGGCGCAGGCTGCCGGCGGCGGCGTTGCGCGGGTTGGCGAAGGCCTTATCAC
>JALVUB010000169.1 GCA_027023915.1 Sedimenticola sp. | reverse complement strand
CCTCGCGGTCGCCGGGGGAGGCCAGCACCTGGCTCACCTCCACGTCCTTGAAGTCGCCAATGTCGGGGAGGGTGATTTCGATGGTTTCGCTCATTGTCGTCTGGCTCTTGTGTGTAAGTCGGGCTTCAGCCCGACAAGCACGGAATGGAATGTCGGGCTGAAGCCCGACCTACCTGCTCCCCCAAGGGGGAGAGGGAATCTGGAGATCGGGTTCCGTCCGAAAGACCGTCCGTTCACAGCAGCAGCCTGCGGATGTCGCCCAGCAATCCACCCAGGTAGCTGGTGAATCTTACCCCCTCGGCGCCGTCGATGACACGATGATCGTAGGAGAGGCTGAAGGGCATCACCAGCCGTGGCTCGAACTCGCTGCCGTTCCACACCGGCTGCATCCTGGCCCGGGAGACCCCCAGGATGGCCACCTCGGGCGCGTTGATGATGGGCGTGAACTGGGTGCCGCCGATGCCGCCCAGGCTGGAGATGGTGAAGCACCCCCCCTGCATGTCGGCGGGCGAGAGCTTGCCCTCGCGGGCGCGGCCGCTCACCTCCATCAGTTCCCGGGCCAGGTCGTAGACCCCTTTCCGGTCCACGTCGCGGATCACCGGCACCACCAGGCCGTTGGGCGTGTCCACCGCCACGCCGATGTGGTAATAGCGCTTCAGGATCAGCTTCTGGCCATCGGACGAAAGCGAGGCGTTGAACTGGGGGAACTGCTGCAGCGCCACCACGCAGGCCTTCATCAGGAAGGGCAGGAAGGTGAGCTTCACCTCCCGCTTCTCGGCCTCGGCCTTCATCGATTTGCGGAAGGCCTCCAGCTCGGTGATGTCGGCCTCGTCGAACTGGGTCACATGGGGCAGGTTGACCCAGCTGGCGTGGAGCCGGCTGCCGCTGATCTTCTTGATGCGGCTCAGCTCCTGCTCCTCGACCTCGCCGAACTGGCCGAAATCGACGCTGGGCACCTGGGGCAGCGCGACACCGGCCGCCGGCGCCGCGGGCGCGCCCCCGCTCAGCGCGCCCTTGACGAAGGCCTGCACGTCCTCCTTGAGGATGCGCCCCTTGGGTCCGGTGCCCTTCACCAGCGCCAGGTCCACCCCCAGCTCGCGGGCGAAGCGGCGCACCGCCGGGCTGGCGTGGGCCTTGCGGCTGGGCAGATCCCCGGGGGTGGGCGCCACCGGCAACGGCATGGCGGCCTACGGCCCGCTGATTCCCTTCAGCGCCACCTTCTTCGTCTTCAGCGACTATATGCAGCCCGCCGTGCGTATCGCGGCGCTTGCCGGCCTGCAGCACTATTTCGTCTGGACCCACGACAGCATCGGCGTGGGCGAAGACGGCCCGACCCATCAGCCCATCGAGCATCTGAGCCAGTTCCGCGCCCTGCCGGACTTCTACACTTTCCGCCCCGCCGACGCCAGCGAAAATGTCGCCTGCTGGAAAACGGCCCTGCAGCTCAAAACACCCGCCGGTTTCGTCCTAAGCCGCCAAAAGCCCAAAACCCTCAAGGAGAAGGTCGACTTCGGCGGCGTCGAAAAGGGCGGCTACCTGGTCAAAAAGCGCGACAACGCGCAGGTCACCATCATTGCCAGCGGCAGCGAAGTGATGCTGGCGCTGCAAGCGGGTTGCCACCTGGAAGAGAAGGGCATCATGGCCAACAT
>JALVUB010000168.1 GCA_027023915.1 Sedimenticola sp. | reverse complement strand
CACCCGCCCGCCGCGCCGCCCGCCCGGGGCCCGCCCCGAGCCGCTGTTCACCGAAGCCTGCACCCGCGGCGATGACTGCATCCTGGCCTGCGAGATCGGCATCCTCGTCCGTGGCGACGGTGGCTTTCCCGAGGTCCGTTTCGAGAAGAGTGGCTGCGATTTCTGCGGCGACTGTCTGGAAGCCTGCCGCACCGGCGCGCTGAGCGCGCCTTTTCCAGCCCCTTCACTCGCCTGGCCGTGGAAAGCGGAGATTTCCACCCGATGCCTGAGCCAGCGAGGCATCGTCTGCCGTGCCTGCGGCGATGGCTGCGATACCGACGCCATCCGGTTCCAGTTGCGGGTGGGCGGCATCGCCATTCCGGAAGTGAACAGAGACGCCTGCAACGGCTGCGGCGAGTGCGTTGCCGTCTGTCCCGAAAACGCTGTCACTCTCCAGCAACCCCAGTCCACCCTCAATTCTCACGAGGAGCCGAAATGAACCTGTGCAGTCTCATTGTCCATACCCGTCCCAACCGGGGACCAGAGGTGGAACGGGCGCTCAATGCCATCCCCGGCGTGGAGGTTCACGGCGGGGTGGAGGAAGGCAAGTTGATCGTCACGGTGGAGGACACCGAACAGGCGTTCGCCAGTGACACCATGATGAGCTTTAACGATATCGAAGGCGTAGTCAGTACAACCTTGATTTACCACTACGGTGGGGACGATCTGAACGAGGAGGTAACCCGTGAGCTTAACTAGACGAGATTTCATCAAGAGCAACGCCATCGCGGTGGCCGCCGCCACTGCCGGCGTCACCCTGCCGGCCGGCAAGACCGCGCTTGCCGGCGAAGACGACGGTATCCGCTGGGACAAGGCGCCCTGTCGCTTCTGTGGAACCGGATGCAGCGTGCTGGTGGGCGTCAAGGACGGCCGCATCGTGGCCAGCCAGGGCGACCCCGACGCGCCGGTGAACAAGGGCCTCAACTGCATCAAGGGCTATTTCCTGCCCAAGATCATGTACGGCCGTGACCGGCTCACCAAGCCCCTGCTGCGCAAGAAGAACGGCAAGTTCGACAAGAACGGCGACTTCGAGGAGGTGAGCTGGGACGAGGCCTTCGACATCATGGCCGAAAAGTGCAAGGCCGCTCTCAAAAAGAGCTGGGAAGAGAACAAAGGCAAGCCGGTGACCAAGATCACCTCCCGCGTCGCCATGTTCGGCTCCGGTCAGTGGACGGTGTGGGAAGGCTATGCCGCCGCCAAGCTGATGAAGGCCGGCTTTCGTTCCAACAACATCGATCCCAACGCCCGCCACTGCATGGCTTCCGCAGTGGGCGGCTTCATCCGCGGCTTCGGCATCGACGAGCCCATGGGCTGCTATGACGACCTGGAGCATGCCGATGTCTTCGTGCTCTGGGGTTCCAACATGGCGGAGATGCACCCCATCCTCTGGTCACGCCTGACCGACACCCGGCTCACCAAGCCCGGCTGCGAGGTGCATGTGCTCTCCACCTACCGCAACCGCTGCTTCGAGCTGGCCGACAACGGCATGGTGTTCACGCCGCAGACCGACCTGGCGATTCTCAACTTCATCGCCAACTACATCATCCAGAACAAGGCCTACAACAAGGAATTCATCGAGAAGCACGTCCAGTTCAACAAAACACCCACCGACATCGGTTACGGCCTGCGCGCCAGCGATCCACGGGAAAAGAAGGCCAAAAACCGCATGAAGGGCAAGCTCACCAAGATCACCTTCGAGGAGTACGCCAAGTCAGTGGAGCCTTATACCCTGGAATACGCTTCCAAGCTTTCTGGCGTACCCAAGGAGAAGCTGCTGCGGCTGGCCAAAGTCTATGCAGACCCCAATAAAAAGGTGACTTCCTTCTGGACCATGGGCTTCAACCAGCACACCCGGGGAGTGTGGGTGAACGGCCTGATGTATAACGTGCATCTGCTGATGGGCAAGATCTCCGCGCCCGGCAACGGTCCCTTCTCCCTCACCGGCCAACCCTCGGCCTGCGGCACTGCACGCGAGGTGGGCACCTTCTCTCACCGGCTGCCGGCCGACCTGGTGGTGAAGAAGAAGGCGCACCGAGACATCGCCGAGAAGATCTGGAAGCTGCCCGAGGGCACCGTGCCCGGCAAGCCCGGCTACCACGCCGTGCTGATGATGCGCAAGCTCCACGACGGCGCCATCGACTTCTACTGGCAGATGTGCAACAACCAGTTGCAGGCCGGCGCCAACATGAACAACGAGTCCTATCCGGGCTACCGCAATCCCAAGGCCTTCGTGGTGGTGTCGGACCCCTATCCCACGGTCTCGGCCCAGGCCGCCGACCTGATCCTGCCCACCGCCATGTGGACCGAGAAGGAGGGTGCCTACGGCAATGCCGAGCGGCGCACCCAGTTCTGGCGCCAGCAGGTGAAGGCGCCCGGCGAGGCCAGGTCCGATCTGTGGCAGATCATGGAGTTCGCCAAGCGATTCAAGGTGGAAGAGGCCTGGCCGCCGGAGCTGGTGGCCAAGGCGCCCGAGTACAAGGGCAAGACCCTCTACGAGGTGCTGTTCGAGAACGGCAACGTCAACAAGTTCCCCTTCGAGGGCAAGATCCGCGACGACCGGGGCAACGAGTACGACAATGACGAGTCGGCCCACTTCGGCTTCTACGTGCAGAAGGGGCTGTTCGAAGAGTACGCCTCCTTCGGTCGCGGCCACGGCCATGACCTGGCGCCGTTCGAGATGTATCACAAGGCACGCGGCCTGCGCTGGCCGGTGGTGAATGGCAAGGAGACCCTCTACCGCTTCCGGGAGGGTTACGATCCCTACGTGGCCAAGTTCAATCCCAACGGCGACAAGGGCGATGTGTACTTCTACGGCAACCACAAGAAGAACGGCGGCAAGGCCAACATCATCTTCGCGCCCTACGAGCCGCCGGCGGAGAGCCCCGATGAGGAATATCCGCTGTGGCTCTGCACCGGCCGCATTCTGGAGCACTGGCACTCCGGCTCCATGACCCGGCGGGTGCCCGAGCTCTACCGCGCCTTCCCGGACGCCGTGGTGTTCATGAACAAGAAGGACGCCCGCAAGTACAGGGTGCGCAACGGCCGCTACGCGAAGATCCAGTCCCGCCGGGGAGAGATCATCTGCAAGGTGGAGACACGTGGCCGCAACCAGCCGCCGGAGGGACTGGTGTTCATCCCCTGGTTCGACGCCGGCCGGCTGGTGAACAAGCTGACCCTGGACGCCACCGATCCGCTCTCCAAGGAGACGGATTACAAAAAGTGCGCGGTAAAAATCACCAGGGCATGACGAGAACCGGCCCGGCCCTTCGGGGCCGGGCCCATGATCCTACTAGACCCGGTTTCATGGCAGAGAGCAACGACAAGCCCAAGAGCGCCAGCCGCCGCCAATTTCTCAGCACCACGCTGAAGACGGCGGCCAGCGTCAGCCTCATGGGCGTGGGCCTGGGCTTTTACGCCCAGCGTGCCAACGCGCTGCCGCCCATGGCCATCCGGCCACCCGGCGCGCTGCCCGAGAAGGATTTTCTCGGCGCCTGCATCCGTTGCGGTCTCTGCGTTCGTGACTGCCCGCCAAAGATCCTCTCCCTGGCGCAACTGGGAGACGACCTGCCCACGGGCTCACCCTATTTCATCGCGCGCACGAGCCCCTGCATCATGTGTGAGGATATCCCGTGCGTGAAGGCCTGCCCCACCAACGCGCTGGATCATTCACTTACGGACATCACCCAGGCCCGCATGGGCCTGGCCGTGGTGGTCGATCATGAAAACTGCATTGCTTTCCAGGGGCTGCGTTGCGAGGTCTGTTTCAACATCTGCCCGATCCGAGGCGACGCCATCACACTGGAGTACCGCCACAACCCCAGGTCCGGCAAACACGCGCTTTTCATCCCGGTGGTTCACTCCGACGCCTGCACCGGCTGCGGCATGTGCGAAAAGGCCTGCATCCTCGACAAAGCCGCCATCAAGGTGTTCCCCATCCAGATGGCCAAGGGCGAGCTGGGCCACCACTACCGCTTCGGCTGGAAGGAGAAGGCCAGGGCGAAACACGCCCTGGTGACCCCCGATCCCAAACACCGCTACAACCTGCCCGAGGGGGTGAAGTATGACCTCCAGGGCAAGGGGTTGATCTTCGAAGGCAAGCAGGGCGCCGCTCCCAATGACACGCCCTTTTCCTCCAACCCGTTGGACACTCTCAACCACAATCGGAGGTCGGGTGACTGATGGCCAACCTGCCCCAAGATGCCGGAAAAGAGGCCGTCCAGGCCAAGGGATGGCTGAAAGCCCACAAATGGCTGCTGCTGCGCCGGGTCAGCCAACTGGGCATTCTGGCCGCGTTTCTGGCTGGCCCCTGGTTTGGGCTCTGGATCGTCAAGGGCAACCTCTCCTCCAGCCTGACGCTGGATGTGCTTCCCCTCACCGACCCCTATGTGCTGTTGCAAGCTCTGCTCTCCGGCGTGACGCCCGAAACCACCACCTTCATCGGCGTGGCCATCGTGCTGCTCTTCTACAGCCTGGTCGGGGGCCGGGTTTACTGTTCCTGGGTCTGCCCGGTGAACATCATCACCGACGCCGCCGCTTGGCTGCGGCGCAAACTGGGTATTCGGGGCGCTTCTCACGCATCGCGCGGCACCCGCTTCTGGATCCTGGGCATGACTCTGGTGCTTTCGCTCGTCACAGGCAGCATCGTCTGGGAGCTGGTTAACCCGGTGTCGATCACGGTTCGCGCCATCCTCTTCGGCATGGGGCTCGCATGGCTGCTGATCCTGGCCATCTTTCTGTTCGATCTGTTGGTGGCACGTGACGGCTGGTGTGGCCATTACTGCCCGGTGGGTGCTTTCTACAGCCTGCTCAGCACCTGGGCACCATTGCGCGTGTCCGCGGGAAAACGTGACGCCTGCGACGACTGCATGGACTGCTTCAACGTCTGCCCCGAACCCCAGGTGATCAGACCCGCCCTCAAGGGCGCGGCCAAGGGCATCGGCCCCGTGATCACCGCCAACCAATGCACCAATTGCGGCCGGTGCATCGATGTCTGCGCCCAGGAGGTCTTTAGGTTCACTAACCGCTATTCCACGAATCCCAAGGCAGATCTCAAACCTGCCGAAACCGTTCAACCCACAGGTTCCTGATGTTCCAACCCCAGCTATCGAGTTGATGGAGATGAAGATGAAGATGAAAACCACAGTCATTGCAGCCTTGATGGCTTCCAGCCTGCTCATTTCCCTGGGCACCACCGCCTTTTCGGCGGAGAAAGTGGCGTCCTTGCGGGGCACCCATGACATCACCGCCAAATCGAAAAAACCTTCCAAGAAGAAATTGATCCTGGAAGAAGGTGGTTTTGAACGTTCCTACAAACTGCAACCGCCCCTGATCCCTCACAAAGTCTCGAAATACCGGATCACGATCAAAAACAACGGCTGCCTGAAATGCCACGATAAAAAGCACCATAAACGGGAACATGCGCCCATGGTGGGCAGGAGCCATTTCCTCACGCGGGACGGCAAAAAGCTGGACCACGTTTCCAGCCGCCGCTGGTTCTGCACCCAGTGCCACGCCCCACAACTCAACGCCCGACCGCTGGTGAAGAACGAGTTCGAAGGCTGGAGCCCGTGCAAGCGCGAAGAGTGTTATCGATAGAAACAGTTGGCTGACATCCAGTCAGAGGGGGCCGCCTGTCAGCAGGCTGGCAGGCGGCTTTTAGCGAAATACAAAACTCTAAGGAAACCGCCATGACACAAAAAAAACGCACTTTCACCATTCTGGTCCTCGGCATGATCCTTGGTGTCCTGGCATGGGGCGCCTTCAACTGGTCCCTGGAACTCACCAACACCGAACAGTTCTGTATCTCCTGCCACGAGATGCGGGACACCCCATATCAAGAATTACAGGAGACCATCCATTTCAGCAACCGCACCGGCGTGCGGGCAACCTGCCCCGACTGCCACGTGCCCAAGGAGTGGATCTACAAGGTGATCCGCAAGATCAAGGCGACCAACGAGCTGTATCACCATTTCATCGCCCACGACGTGGACACCCCGGAGAAATTCGAGGCGCACCGGCTGGAGCTGGCGCAACACGTCTGGAAGACGATGAAAGAGACGGACTCGAGGGAGTGCCGCAACTGCCACAACTTCGACTCCATGGATTTCGACCGGCAAGAAGAACGCTCGGCCAACCGGCATGAAGAGGCCATCGATAACGGCTACACCTGTATCGATTGCCACAAAGGGATCTCACACCACCTGCCCGAAGGGTACGAGCCCGACACACCGGGTGGTGACGATGAGGGAGACGACAACGAAGAGGACGAATAAACCCGATCTTTTCCGTCCCTCTTGCTGAAGCGGCTCCTCGGAGCCGCTTTTTTGTCACCCATGAAACCAGCCGTCCTTCCTGATAAACTCTCGCGCGGATTCAGCAGGAATCGTCCCGATGCTCGAAAATTACTACAAAATCGATCAGAATCGCGTGCGGGTAACGCGCCAGCAGGCGAGCGATTTCGCCAAGCAGGTGGCCAACGACTTCAATCCCATCCACGACGTGGACTCACGCCGTTTCTGCGTACCGGGCGACCTGCTGTTCAGCATGGTGTTGGATCAATACGGCCTCAGTCAGGAGATGCTCTTCACCTTCTCTGGCATGGTCAACGACAACGTGCCTTTGATCTTTCCAGCCGATGAAGGTGATGAGCTGGTGATAACCGGTGAAAATGGCAAGGAGTACCTGCGCCTCGCCCGAAACGGCCAAACCACCCGAGACAAAAGCACCATCGAAAAGCTCATCCGTATCTATGTGGCCTTTTCCGGCCAGGCCTTTCCGCACATACTGGTGCCCTTGATGGAATCGGAACGGGTGATGATTAATCCCGAGCGACCGCTCGTCATTTATGAAAGCATGACGCTCCATCTAGATCGTCTTAAACTGGAGGCACCACGACTCCAACCAACAGAACAGACTTTGGAGGTGAACGGAAAGCGGGGAAAAGTAGCGCTCTCTTTCACTTTCGAAGACCAGGGCGAAACCGTGGGCGGAGGTGTAAAACGGATGGTTCTTTCCGGCCTGCGCCCCTACGACGCGCAACAGATGGAACAGGTAGTGCAGGAGTTCCTGCAACGGCAGCAGGGATAAACCGCTACTGTTTTTTCGACTCGCGGTATTTCACGAACAAGGTGGTGACCGCCAGGGCAATGCCGGTGGAGAGGGTCATGCGCGCCAGCCACTCTGGCCAGGCGGGGTTGGGTGTAAAC
>JALVUB010000167.1 GCA_027023915.1 Sedimenticola sp. | reverse complement strand
CGGAGAAGATCCTGCGCCGCGAGATCGATGCCGGTGCTCACAAAGAGATTCTCGACGAGCTGGCGCAAAAGATCTGAGGAGGCCCCGCCATGGCATCGGATGCAGTCACCATCGCCCGCCCCTATGCCGAAGCGGTCTATCAGCGGGCCCAGGAGAGCAGCCGTCTCGACACATGGGGCGAGATGCTGGCTTTTCTTGCCGCGGTGGTCGCCGATGACGCCGCGCGGGATTTTCTCTCCAACCCCTCGGTGGAGCAGCCGCGGAAGGTTGAATTTCTGTTGCAGGTGGCCGGTGACCGCCTGGACGAGGAAGGACGCAACCTGGTGAAGCTGCTGGTGAGCAACGGACGGGTGCTGCTGTTGCCGGAGATCGAACGTCTCTTTCAACTGATGCGCAACGAGCAGACAGGGCAACTGGAGGTTGAAGTGGCCTCGGCCTATGTCCTGGAGCCCGAGGTGGAGCAAAAGCTGGTGGAGACGCTGGAGCGCAAGCTGGGGCGCAAGGTGAACCTGCACACTAAACAGGATGAATCGCTCATCGGCGGCGTTCGTATTCGCGCGGGCGACATGGTCATCGACGGCTCGGTTGCCGGACAGTTGTCACGGCTGGCCAACGAATTAGGAATCCAAGGGTAAGCGACATGCAACTCAATCCCTCTGAAATCAGCGATCTGATCAAGCAGAAGATCGAGCAGTTCGAAGTCCGGGCGGAAGCCCGCAACGAAGGCACGGTCACCGCCATCTCCGACGGCATCGTGCGCATCCACGGCCTCGAGGACGCCATGTCTTACGAGATGCTGGAGTTTCCCGGTAACACTTATGGATTGGCTCTCAACCTGGAGCGCGACTCCGTGGGTGCCGTGGTGCTGGGAGACTACAAGCACATCTCCGAAGGCGACCCGGTGAAGTGCACCGGCCGCGTGCTGGAGGTGCCGGTGGGCCCCGAGCTGCTGGGCCGCGTGGTGGACGCCCTGGGGAACCCCATGGACGGCAAGGGGCCGGTGGGCTGCAAGCTCACCTCGCCGCTGGAGAAGATCGCGCCCGGCGTCATCACCCGCAAGTCGGTGGATCAGCCGGTGCAGACCGGCATCAAGGCCATCGACTCCATGGTGCCCATTGGCCGCGGCCAGCGCGAGCTGATTATCGGCGACCGCCAGACCGGCAAGACCGCCCTGGCGGTGGACACCATCATCAACCAGAAGGGCACCGGCATCAAATGCATCTATGTGGCGGTGGGGCAGAAAAACTCCACCATCGCCCAGATCATCCGCAAGCTGGAAGAACACGGCGCAATGGAGCACACCATTATTGTGGCGGCGCCGGCGGCCGATTCCGCCGCCATGCAGTTCCTGGCGCCCTACGCCGGTTGCTCCATGGGCGAGTACTTCCGCGACCGTGGCGAGGATGCGTTGATTATCTACGACGACCTCACCAAGCAGGCGTGGGCCTACCGCCAGGTGTCGCTGCTGCTGCGCCGCCCACCGGGACGCGAGGCCTATCCCGGTGACGTGTTCTATCTCCACTCCCGCCTGCTGGAGCGCGCCGCGCGCATCAACGAGGCCGAGGTGGAGAAGCGCACCAACGGCGAGGTGAAGGGCAGGACCGGTTCTCTCACCGCCCTGCCCATCATCGAGACCCAGGCGGGGGACGTGTCGGCCTTCGTGCCCACCAACGTCATCTCCATCACCGACGGCCAGATATTTCTGGAGTCGGACCTGTTCAACGCCGGCATCCGCCCCGCCATCAACGCCGGGCTGTCGGTGTCGCGGGTGGGCGGCTCGGCCCAGACCAAGATCATCAAGAAGCTTGGCAGCGGCGTGCGCCTGGCCCTGGCCCAGTACCGCGAGCTGGCGGCCTTTTCCCAGTTCGCCTCCGACCTGGACGAGGCCACCCGCAAGCAGCTCGAGCGGGGCGAGCGGGTCACCGAGCTGATGAAACAGCCCCAGTACACGCCGCTCACCATCGCCGAGATGGCCATCTCCCTGTTCGCCGCCAACGAAGGCTACCTCGACGACGTGGATGCCAAAAAGGTGGTGGATTTCGAAAAGGCGTTGCACGACTACATGAAATCGGAGCACGCCGGGCTTATGGAGAAGGTTAACGCCGAGGCGGACTGGAACGACGAGATCGAGGCCGCGTTCCACGAGGCGCTCAAGGACTTCAAGGCCAACCACAGCTGGTAAGGCAGCGGAGATTCCATCATGGCAGGCGCCAAAGAGATTCGCTCCAAGATCGGTTCCATCAAGAACACGCAGAAGATCACGCGTGCCATGGAGATGGTGGCCGCGGCCAAGATGCGCAAGGCGCAGGATCGCATGCTGGCTTCCCGCCCTTACGCAACCAAGATGCGCGAGGTCATCAGCCATCTCTCTCTTGCCCACCCGGAGCACAGTCATCCCTTCATGGAGAAGCGCGAGGTGAAGTCGGTTGGCTACATCATCGTCTCCTCCGACAGGGGATTGTGCGGCGGGCTCAACAACAACCTTTTCCGTGCCCTGGTGAAGGAGGTGAAGGATCTCCAGGAGTCAGGCAAGGAGATCAAGTACTGTCTGGTGGGCAACAAGGCGGTTGCCTTTTTCAGCCGTGTTGGTGGCGACGTGCTGGCGCAGGCCACCCATCTGGGGGATGTGCCTCGGGTAGAGGATCTCATCGGCACGGTTAAGGTGATGCTGGACGCCTATCTCGATGGTAGCGTTGACGAGGTTCGCATCGCCTATAACAGGTTCGTCAATACCATGACCCAGGACCCCACGGTGGAACGGCTGGTGCCCCTGCCGGAGCCGGATGAAGAGGAGGGTGAAAAGCTCAGGCACCACTGGGACTATATTTACGAGCCGGACGCAATGGAAGTGCTGGAAGACCTCATGTCCCGTTATATCGAGTCCCTGGTCTATCAGGCGGTGGTGGAAAACGGTGCCTGCGAGCAGTCGGCGCGCATGGTGGCCATGAAAGCCGCCTCGGACAACGCCGGCAACCTGATCGACGAGCTGGAGCTGGTTTACAACAAGGCGCGCCAGGCGGCCATTACCCAGGAGATTTCGGAGATCGTCAGCGGCGCCGCGGCGGTTTGAACCGGGATCAGCGTTGGCGAAGCCCGGGGCGCACCTACGGCCTGGGCGGGAATCAGATTTGAAAAGCTATGTACCTGCCGCCGAGCAGGCGGCGTGAACGACAGGAAACGAAGAGGATCCGCACATGAGTACGGGTAACGTGGTGGAAATCATCGGTGCCGTGGTGGACGTGAAGTTCCCGCGCGATTCGATGCCCAAGATCTATGACGCGCTGAAGATCGAGTCCGAGGATCTGACTCTGGAGGTGCAACAGCAGCTTGGCGACGGCGTGGTGCGTACCATCGCCATGGGCGCCACCGATGGTCTCAAGCGGGGCCTGGAGGTGGTCAATACCGGCGCCCCCATCAGCGTTCCTGTGGGCGAACCCACCCTGGGCCGCGTCATGGATGTGCTCGGCAACCCGGTGGACGAAGCGGGCCCGGTGGAGTCGGAGATCCGCATGCCCATCCACCGCGAGGCGCCCAAGCTTGAGGACCAGGCGGCCACCACGGAGATCCTCGAAACCGGCATCAAGGTGATCGATCTCATCATGCCCATCGCCAAGGGGGGCAAGGTGGGCCTCTTCGGCGGCGCCGGCGTGGGCAAGACCGTGGCCCTGATGGAGCTGATCCGCAACATCGCCGTGGAACACTCCGGCTACTCGGTGTTCGCCGGCGTGGGCGAGCGGACCCGCGAGGGCAACGACTTCTATCACGAGATGCAGGAAGGCGGCGTGCTCGACAAGGTGGCCCTGGTCTATGGCCAGATGAACGAGCCCCCCGGCAACCGCCTGCGGGTGGCCCTCACCGGCCTCACCATCGCCGAGCACTTCCGTGACGAAGGGCGCGACGTGCTCATGTTCATCGACAACATCTACCGCTACACCCTGGCCGGCACCGAGGTCTCGGCGCTGCTGGGCCGGATGCCCTCGGCGGTGGGTTACCAGCCCACCCTGGCGGAAGAGATGGGCGTGCTGCAGGAGCGCATCACTTCCACCAAGACCGGTTCCATCACCTCCTTCCAGGCGGTCTACGTGCCGGCGGACGACCTCACCGACCCCTCGCCCGCCACCACTTTCGCCCACCTTGACGCCACCATGGTGCTTTCGCGACAGATCGCCGAGCTGGGCATCTATCCGGCGGTGGACCCCCTCGACTCCACCTCGCGGATTCTCGACCCCAACATTGTTGGCAGCGAGCACTACGAGACGGCGCGCGCGGTGCAGGGGGTGCTCCAGCGCTACAAGGAGCTCAAGGACATCATCGCCATCCTCGGCATGGATGAGCTTTCCGAAGAGGACAAGCTCATCGTGGCCCGCGCGCGCAAGATCCAGCGCTTCCTCTCCCAGCCCTTCTTCGTGGCCGAGGTGTTCACCGGCGCGCCCGGCAAGTATGTGCCGCTGAAGGACACCATCGCCGCCTTCAAGGCGCTGGTGGCGGGCGAGTACGACCACATCCCCGAGCAGGACTTCTACATGTGCGGCGGCATCGAGGACGTGCTGGCCAAGAGCGGCAACTGAGGCCGGGAGGTAAGCCACCATGGCCATGACCGTACACGTGGACATCGTCAGCGCCGAGGGCGAGCTCTACTCCGGCCAGGGAGAGATGATCTACGCGCCGGCGGTGATGGGCGAGATCGGCGTCGCCCCGCGCCACGCGCCGCTGGTCACCCGCCTCAAGCCCGGTGACGTGCGCGTCGATCCCGGCGGCGGCAAGCCCATGGAGCATTTCTACGTCTCCGGCGGCATCATCGAGGTGCAGCCCTTCCGCGTCACTATCATGGCCGACACCGGCGTGCGTGCGGCCGATCTCGACGAGGCGGCCGCCCTGGAGGCGAAGCGGCGGGCCGAGGAGGCGTTGGCCAACCGAAGCAGTGAAATGGAGATCGCCAAGGCGCAGGCCGAGCTGGCCGAGGCGGTGGCCCAACTGCAAACCATCGAAAAGCTGCGCAAGATGAAGAAGTGATGGCCTGTTGAGGCCATGTCCGTTTTTCAACCCTGGCGGCTTGCCGCTGTCAGGGTTTTTCCTTTTTGAGTAGAATCTCCTGGCCATGAGTAAGGATAAAGTACAACCCGGCAAGTATGTCACCATCACCTACAGTATTCGTGATGACGAAGGCAATGTGGTGGAGCAGCATGACCTGCCGGTGGGTTTCGTCTACGGCTCGGACACCGAGCTGATCGGCGGCATGGACAAGGCGATCCTGGGCAAGTCCGCCGGCGATTCGGTGGAGGTGAGCCTCTCGCCCGAGCAGACTTTTGGTGAGCATGATCCCAACCTGACCTTCACCGACGATATCGAAAACGTGCCACCCCAGTTTCGCCGCGTCGGCGCCGAGGTGCAGATGCGGAACGAAGCGGGCGAAACACGCACCTTCTACATTTCCAAAATCGAGGATGGCAAGGTGACCGTGGATGGCAACCACCCTCTGGCGGGCAAGACGCTGACTGTAAAGGTAAACATCCTCGATGTGCGCGATGCCCAGCCGGGAGAGGAACTCACCAGCGGCATCCATGCGGTGACCATGCCGGGAGGTTCCACCAGCATCAATTGACCCAAGTGGTTCGGGATTCCTTGGAGGCCAATCGTTAATGAAACTGGGAGTTGTCATCCTGGCTGCCGGCCAGGGTACAAGGATGAGATCGCGCCGGCCCAAGGTGCTTCACCAGCTTGCCGGTCGGCCGTTGTTGCAGCATGTTATCGACACCGCGTTTGAGCTGTCCCCCGACCGGGTGGTGGTGGTTCACGGCCACGGCGGGGACGAGGTGCGCCGTGTCATCGGGGACGAGCGGCTGAATTGGGTGGAACAGCCCGAGCAGCGCGGCACCGGCCATGCGGTGCGGCAGGCGCTGCCGGCGCTGGAGGGGCTGGACAGGGTGCTGGTGCTCTATGGCGACGTGCCCCTGATCCGCGCGGCAAGCCTGCGTCGGCTCATCGACACCACCGAGTCGGCCATGGGGCTGATGACCGTGGAGCTGGCTGATCCCACCGGTTACGGACGCATCGTGCGGGACGAAGCGGGCAACGTGCTGCGCATCGTCGAGGAAAAAGACGCCGACGACGCGGAGAAGACCATCCGCGAGATCAACACCGGCATCATGCTTGTCGGCCTGGAGCGGTTGCGGGTCTGGCTGGAGCGGCTGTCGCCCGACAACGCCCAGGGCGAGTACTATCTTACCGACATCATCGCCATGGCCGTCCACGAGGGGGTGGCGGTCCACGTGGCCCAGCCGGAAGAGGCGGTGGAGGCCGAGGGGGTCAACGACCGCGCCCAGCTTGCCGCCCTGGAGCGGGTCTATCAGCAGTGGCAGGCCGAGGCGCTCATGGCTGACGGGGTGACCCTGCGCGATCCGGCCCGCCTTGACCTGCGTGGAACCCTGAAGGCCGGCATGGACGTGGAGCTGGATGTAAATGTAATCCTGGAGGGTGAAGTGGTACTGGGCGACAATGTGCGCGTGGGTGCCAACACGGTGCTGCGCAATGTCACCGTGGAAGATGATGTCACCATATTGGAAAACTGTGTCATCGATTCCGCTCACATCGGCTCCGGCTGTCACATCGGGCCCTTCAGTCGCATCCGCCCCGGCGCTGAGCTGGTGGGAGGCGCGCATGTGGGTAATTTCGTGGAGATCAAAAACTCCACCATTGGTTTGGGTTCCAAGGTGAACCACCTCAGCTATATAGGCGATACCGACATGGGCGCCGATGTCAACATCGGTGCCGGCACCATCACCTGCAACTATGATGGCGTCAACAAACACCGTACCCTCATCGGTGACAACGCATTCATCGGTTCCAACACCGCCCTGGTGGCGCCGGTGAGCGTGGGCGATGGCGCCACCATCGGCGCCGGCTCTGTCATCACCAGGGATGCGCCGGCTGACAAGCTTACCCTGGCGCGGGGCAGGCAGGTGACCATCGACGGGTGGACGCGGCCCACGAAGGAGGAGGGCTGATCCATGTGCGGCATTGTCGGCGCCATTGCGGGGCGCAATGTGGCGCCCATCCTGATGGAAGGGCTGCGGCGGCTGGAATACAGGGGTTACGACTCGGCCGGCATTGCCGTGCGCGACCATCAGGGAAAATTGCAACGCATCCGTTCCGTGGGCAAGGTGGCCGCCCTCCAGGAGCGGCTGGACCAGGCGCCGCTGGAGGGCGGGCTGGGCATCGCCCACACCCGCTGGGCCACCCACGGCATCCCCGCCGAGCGCAACGCCCACCCGCACAT
>JALVUB010000166.1 GCA_027023915.1 Sedimenticola sp. | reverse complement strand
CCACCTTCCGGGCCCACGCGCAGGCCCAGGGTCGGGTCGGTGTTGCGTTGTTTGTCTGCCACCGATACCCCTCGCTCAGCCAGCGCCAGTTGCTGCTCGGCCAACTGCAAATCGAAGCTGGTGGGGAGCCGTTGCACGACACCATGGGTGAGTGACGGGGCCTGCCAACGGTCCGCCGCCGGCAAGGCCACCGCGGGTTGTTGGCTGGCCAGTTGCTGGCGCAATGTGGTGGCAGCACGGGTGGCGGCACTTTCCGCATCCGCCAGGGCCTGCTGGGCCTGCCCCAGTGACAGGTAGGCCAATTGCGCATCCACCTGCCCCACATCCCCCGCCTGTTCGCGGCGGCGAATCAGGTCGGTGAGATCGCGCAGCTGCTGTTCCTGCTCACGGGCGGCCGCCAATTGCTCGCGGGCGGCGGCATGGGCCACCAGCGCATTGAGGCTGTCCGCCAGCAGGCGGGCGCGGGCCTTGTCGCCACGCAGCTGCGCCAGCTGATCCCGTACGGCCACGGCATCACGGCGGGCGCGGGCCTTGCCGGACCAGTCCAGCGTCTGGCTGAGGCCCACGGTCTGGGTGATATCGAGGCTGTCTTCGTAGTCGATATTCAATGAAGGGTTATAAAGCGGCTGCGATAAAGCCCGGCTTTGCGCCAGCAACCGTTCCTGCTCCGCCTGGATGGCCCGGCTGGCCGGTAGCTGGCTGACCTGGCGCTGCACCCATTGCGCCCACTGCGCGGGCGAGGAAGAAGAATCGGCCGACGCGCTGGCATACGCGCACACGGCCAGTAACAGTGCGGCCATGCGCACTGGGGTCTGGATTCCCATGGGGAAACTCCTGATGTCTCAAAACGTTACGTCAAGAACAATGCCGACGCTCGCCACGGCGCACATTCACCGATGGACAAGGCAACAAAGTCGGGGAAACGAAGAAACGATCAGGCTATAGGAGGACGGAAAGGGTTATCGGCCGGGGCATCCGGCAGGAAGGGGCGCAACGCCATTTGACCTGCAGAGGGCGGGGCCAGGCGCAGCGGCTCACAATCGGTGGAGGCCATGAAACCATGGCATTGACAGCAATGGTCGCCGCCTTTGTCCAGCACATCCGCACTGACCAGATCCTGCTGGACCTGTTCCAGCGAGGCAGCTGCGCCACCATCGTGCTGGTGATGCATGGCATCCAGCACCAGTACATGAGTACTGATGACAAGCAGCAATGTGTAGACCAGTGCTTTCATGGGATGCCCGCTAACGAGGGAAGAGTCGCAACCTTGCGATACCCATAGACCGCCGTCAAGACAATCGGTTCCCCGTCACCTGTGGGTACGATCCGGTCATCCCGTTTTCCGAATCGGCATCGTATAGTGTCGGCTCCGTTTCGCCGGAATGAAAAAGGGGGTATACGGATTTAATGGTTGATGGGGCACCTTCACCCCACCAACCTGATACCACCCTCAGATGGTTGATAGATCGACCCCGTAGTTGAGTTCCTCTGCAAAGTCCGGCAGTCCGTAACCGATGGTTTTCTTGTAGAACGGAGAGACCTTCGCAGTCGGAGCCTTCTTCTTGTGCTTCGTGGTGTAGAGCATTCGTGCCCGCATCACCTCGAACGAGTAACCACGCCCTTCACGGTTCTTGTCCTTGGCCAGTCGGTTGATGGACTCCGTGTA
>JALVUB010000165.1 GCA_027023915.1 Sedimenticola sp. | reverse complement strand
GGTAACGGGAGGGCCACAAGGCCCTCCCGTTACCTTTCAGTGCCTTACTTGAGAAGCGAGAGCACTACCTGGGGCGCCGAGTTGGCTTGGGAGACCATGGCCACGCCGGCCTGCTGCAGAATCTGCGCCCGGGTCATGGCCGCCGTCTCAGCGGCAAAGTCCGTATCGCGGATGCGGGAGCGGGCCGCCGAAACGTTCTCGGAGGTGGTCTGCAAGTTGGCGATGGTGGACTGGAAACGGTTCTGCACCGCGCCCAGGTTGGCTCGGGTGTCAGAGATGAACTGCAACGCCTGATCCAACACCGCCAGCGCATCGTTCGCGCCGCTTTGAGTGGAAATGGAAATATCCGCCACCGAAGAGAGCGAACTGCTGGTGGATGCACTTGTCATAACATTGGTGCTGGATTGACTGATCTGATAGGAGTTGGGAGACTCAAAGCTTACCTGCCCCCCCACCACGATACTGTCCGTTGCCGAGCCTCCAGTGAGTGTCACACCACCGACGTCCACGGCTTTGCTGGTGGTACTGGTATTGTTGAAATCCAGAATATTGATGTTGTCACCCTTCTCTGATACCAGAGTGATGCTCGCCTTGTCAGAGCTGAGAGTGGCCGTAATGCCGGTGCTGCCCGAGCCAGCGTTGATGGCATCGGCCAGGTTGGTGAGGTCATTCACATTGGATATCGCCGCGCTAACAGACAGCGCCGACCCCACGGTGCCAGCAGAGTTGGAGCTGGACAAGGTGAAGCTCACAGTCCCTACATCACCAAGGTTGCTCAAAGTTACCTCGGTACGGGCGGTGGCGGTCACCCCGGTGTCGCTGGTGGCTGCGTTGACGGCGGAAGCCACATCGCTGGCTGCGGCGTTGGCCGCGACGTTGACAGTCTTCGATGAGCTGCCATTGATGGTGAGTGTGCCTGAAGTCACGCCATTGCCACTGCTCAAATCGCCTGCGGCGGTAAGAGTGCCGCCCACATGAGTCTTGGAAGTGGCCGACTGGTTACCGATGGCGGTGGCGGAAGCATTACCGATACTCACCGAAATGGTCTGGTTGGCGTCGGCGCCGATTTGGAATTTGGCGGAGGTAAAACTGCCGTCCAGAATCTTCTTGCCGTTGAAAGTGGTGTTGTCGGCAATCCGGTTCAGCTCTTGTTGCAACTGAGCAACCTCTTTCTGCAGGTTGGCACGGTCCGAAGCGGAGTTGGTGTCGTTGGCGGCCTGCACCGCCAGTTCACGCATCCGCTGAAGAATGTTGGTCGATTCGGTCAGCGCCCCTTCCGCGGTCTGCGCCAGCGAAATACCGTCATTGGCGTTACGCACAGCCTGATTGAGGCCACGGATCTGCGAGGTCATGCGCTCGGAGATGGCCAGGCCGGCAGCATCGTCCTTGGCGCTGTTGATGCGCAGGCCGGTGGAAAGCCGCTGCATGGAGACCGCCAGCATGTTCTTGGTACGGTCAAGGTTGCGCTGGGCATTCAGCGACATGATGTTGGTATTGATTACCATTGCCATGGGAATCTCTCCTCTTGTTGGAGCAGCCTAAGAGCTGCTCTGTAAATACCTAGCGGACATGTCCTCACGGGACAATTACCGCTTCCACGCATGACAACGGCAGCTTTCCGAAAAACTTAAGGGCAATTTGAAAATTCGATTTATCCTTTCGCTCCAGGAAAAAGGGCAATAAAAAACCCGCCCCGCGATTGCGGGACGGGCTTGGGTGTCGCCGGTTTGTGAACCGGTATCAGCGGGGTGATACGCCCAGTGCCTTGACCGTTTCGATATTGATGTAACGGTCCACCGGCAGGCCCTTGGCCCGCTGGAAGGCGTTCACGGCGGCGATGGTCTGGCTGCCGATGATGCCGTCGATGGGCCCGTGATAGTAGCCAGCCTTGTGAAGCGCGGTCTGGATGGCCTTGATGCGGCTGACCGTCATGTTGGTCTTGCACAGAATCGAACGCCATTCCATGTAGCCTTCACGCACCAGTTCCCGATGCGTTACCGTCTTATACTTGGCGGGAATCGGGATGTGCTTCACCTGCGGCTCGGACACCAGCTTGCGTACCCGGACCTTCTTGGTCACCGCAGGTACAGGCACCTCGCGGGTGGTGGCCGGCGATTTAAGCACCCTGCGGACTACCGTCTTGTATTTGGCCGGAGTTTCCACCAGGCAGATCTGATGGCCGGTACGGGTAGACCTTGGCTCGCCGTGCTGGTGTATTTCGTGCCACACGAACTCGGGGCCGGAAACCAGTTTTCGAACCTTTACCGTCTTGTACTTGGCCGGAATCTTGACCCTCTCGACAGTGGCCTCCTTAACCAGCTCACGCACCTTGACCGTCTTGTACTTGGCCGGAATCTCAATCTTCCGAACGCTGGCGGGCCGCTTCAACACGCGCTTCCGTATGGTTTTATAGGTTGCCGGAACCTTTACCAGACACATGATCTCGCCGGTGGCCTGGTCGATCTTCTGGATCGGCCCGGTGCCCTTTTTCCAAACGGTGTGCGCCGGCTTGTCCAAAACCCGCTCCGTGGTCCAACCATACACGGCGGGAACCGTTTCATAGCGGACACTCGGACCGCTTACCATCACACGCTTCTCCACCCAGCGGTAGACCGGCGGCTTGGTAATCACCTTTTCAGATTCATCGCTGACCTTCACCTGTTTCTCTTCCCAGGTGTATTTGGCCGGGCGGTAATGCTCGTGGAAACACATGCCGGGCTTGGCATTGTCCAGATCCACGCCATATTTGCGTGCCGTGGCCAGCAACTCATCGCTGGCGGGCGGCGAATGCGGATTCAGACTGGTACGCCAGGTGCGCTGGGCTTCGCTGACCAGAATCCTCTCCTTGGTGGTGCCATAGACGGGAGGCACTTTCACAAGACGGGTAGTGGCCGGCTTGACCGTGACCTCCTCGGTCACCCACTCGTATTTGGCCGGAATAACCTCGGTGCGTTCGCTGGCCTCGCTCACCAACACTTTCTCGGGTACCGATTTGTATTTGGGTGGAACCCAGACACGGGCATAGCATTCACCCGGCTTGGCATTGGGCGGCAACAGCGGATTTTCGACCTTGGCGGGCTCGGGCGCCGCCTGTGTGGCGTTCGCCTGCTCTTCGGCCTGCGCCAGCTGAGCCTTGAGATCGGCATTTTCCTGCTTTTGGGCGTTCAACTGCTGCTGCAACTCCGACAGGCGCGGATTGTTGCTGGCACAACCCGTAATCGCCAATGCCATCGCACCAACCAACGGTGCATATCGTAGCTTGGATCTGTTGTTGCTCACTGTGATTCTCCTTGTTCCGTAATCTTCATGTGATGGCAGACGCCATCGGGCCCGCCTTGGCCCAGCCATCCGGTGGCGATGGTGGGTTTTGGCGGTAACGGCGACAGAGTGCCCCCCTTCCCCTGTCCGGACATGGAGACCAACCAGCCCGTCCACCCAGCGGAACGATTCGGCTATCGCCGCCCGGGCTATTATAGATCAAAGCTACGCTTTTGATTCACCTAAATTCAGCGACAACAAAAGGACGTTTCGAAAGAATTGGGAGGCAGGCAAAATCAATGACGCGCGCCATTGATTTTGGAGCAAGCCGCAAACCGCGTTTGCGGCGCGGCGAGCGTTGATAAAGCCATGGAAGGCTTTTATCAGCGCTTCCTATAGATAATTGAACAAAGAAAGCCCTTCGATCTTCATGAAGGTCTTCTGTGAAGCCTGAAGCGAAAGCATCTGTTGCTGCAGGCGACTCACCGCTTTGGCGTAGTCGAGATCGCGCAGATCGGAAAGGTCTTTTTGTATCACGAGTGAAAAAGTGTCCTGAGCCTGACGCTGGGCGTCAATGGTGTTGCGCCTGCTGCCGATGCGGGCGCGAGCCTGATCCAGCCGGGCGATAGCGTTGTCGATCTGGGTGAGACTCTGTTCCGCAGGCGTGCCGGCATCCATGTCGTCGGCCAGCTTGCGAACGATGGAAAAGAGATCCGTGGTGCCGCCGCTGCCATCATCTATGGACATGAACAGCTTGTCACCCGGATCATTGGTGGCCACGAAGCTGTTTTCCCCCAGTTGCGCCAGCCGCTGCGTCTGGTCGCCCTGATAGCTGTAACCACTGCCGGTGTCCACGAACGGCACCTTGTCGGTGCGGCTGCCGGAAAAGAGATACTCTCCATTGGCGTCTTTTTCATTGGCCAGTGAGAGCAACCCATCCAGCCGCTGCCGCAACTCCAGCGCAATGGTGTCGCGGTCAGATGCCGTGAGCGTGTCGTTCAGCCCCTGCACGGCCAGCTCCCGCACCCGCTGAAGATTGTTGGTCATGCTGGCCAGCACCTGCTCCTCTCGCTGCAAGCGGGGCGCAGCCCTCTCACCGTTACGCTGATACTGGCGCACGTTCGCCAAGGCTTCGTCCAGCTTCAGCGAGCGCACCGCGCCCACGGGATCGTCCTGGGGAGAGAGTATCCGCCTGCCGGTGGCCAACTGGCGCTGGGTTTTACTCAAGCCGGACTGGTTTTCGAGCATGTTGTTCACGCCCTGCCGGTACCACAATGCGGTGGAGATACGCATATTCCGTCACCCCCTCGTCGCCTGCAGCAGCGCCTGAAACATATCGTCCGCCGCCTTGATGACCCGCGCGGCTGCCTGATAGGCCTGCTGATAACGCACCAGGTTGGCCGCCTCTTCGTCCAGGTTTACACCCGAAGCCTCTTCCCGTTGGGCCACCGCCCGCTCCATCAACTTTTGTTGCGCCGTGGCGGCCAGACTCGTCTGCCTGGTGGTGGAGCCCACATCGGCCACCAGACGCTGATAGGCCTGATCGATGCTCTCCGAAGGACTGGAAAACAGTGGCTTGCGCATCACCCCGGCCAACGCCAGCGCATTGGCATTGTCCCCCACCCCGCCACTCTGGGAGGCCGCCACCTCGGAAGGATCGGAAAGGTTCATCCGCAGATCGCCGGCCGCATTGCGCACCGGTTGCAGCAAGAAGGAATCGCCCGAACCCGGCGTGGCCGGCACCTCGATCCTCAGCCCATCGGCGATGAAGGGATCGGCGGCGGTGCCGGACCCGGTCATGGTCACGGGCTGTCCGGTATCCGTGCGGGTAAGCGACCAGGCACTTCCATCCCAGGCCAGCCGGTATTCGGCGCCTGTCACCTTGCTTACATCATCCCAACCAAGATTGATGCTGCCACTCACCCCGGACGGGCGGCTCCACTGTGGTTGGCCGATGGTGAAAAAATCCTGCCCCGAGGCGCCGTTGAGATCTGTGCCCTGATGGTGCTGATCGTTGATGAACCGGCCCACGCCCAATGCCACCCGACCCAGGGCGTTGATGGTGGGATCGAGCATCCTGTTGCGAAAATCGAGCAATCCGCCCAGTTCGCCGCCGGAAAGCTGTTCAGTGATGGCAACCGTGCCATTGGCACCGCCCGACAGCCCCACCTTGACAGGTGACTGTATGCCATCTCCCCGATAGGCAACCAGCTTGGTCACCTGGTTGCCCACCACCAGCGCCTGACCATTGCCCACCATGACGTTCACCGCGCCGTCGTCCTGTGTCAAGGTGGTGACCGAAACCTTTTCCGACAACTGCCGGATGAGATTGTCACGCTGGTCAAGAAGATCATTGGGCGGCGCTTCCCTGATGACCCCCTTGGCCACCACGATCTGGTGGTTGAGATCAGCGATGGCGGCGGTCAACTGGTTGATGTCATTCACCGAGGTCTGAATGCCGCTGTCCACCTCCCTGCCGATGCCACGCAGCCAGCCGTCGAGTTCGGAAAAACGATTCACCAAACCCTGGCCTTCATCCAACACCACCTGTCGGGTTGCGGACGAAGTGGGATCGTTTGCCAGATCTTGCAGCGCGGAAGAGAAGCGCTGCAACGAAGCATTCATGCCGGCGTCGCTGTCGGCCAGCACGTTGTCGATCTTGTTGGCGAACTGTTCGAAAGTGGCGAGCGCCTTGCTGGAGGCGGTGTGGGCACGCACCTGCTGCTCCAGAAACCCGTTGTAGATGCGCCGCACGCCCTTGGTGTCCACACCGGCCCCGAGATAGCCGAAACCGGCGTACTGAGGCGGCCTGGCAGCCAGCTCTATCTGCTGGCGGCTGTAGCCTTCGGTACTGGCATTGGCGATATTGTGTCCGGTGGTGTCCAGGGCTCGCCGAAAAGCGTTGAGTGCCGAGGTGCCGATACCAAAAAGGCTGCTCATGCTCATGGCCGGCCTCCCTTGGCACTCGGCGTAACGGGTTGAGGAACCATGGTGTCATCCCGGAATGGTGAAAACAGCCGGCCATAACACGCGATTACACCAATCGGCGCTTTATACAGCCGGGCCATCCGCAATATCGGCGGTAACACGAAATGCTTAAGCGTTTTTTTCATCCCGACCTCGCCTCCGCCACCGCCTTGCGGAAATTGGGGCTGGCAAGAATCCGTGCCACTTTATCCGCATAGGCGGGATCGCTGGCGTAGCCCGCCCGCTGCAACTCGCGTATAAATTCAACAGGTTCGCTGGTCTTTTCCAGCGCCCGCCGGTAGCGCGGATTGTTACGAAGAAAGGCCGCGTAGTCCTCCATGCTCTGCTGAGGGCTCTGGTAACGGCGGAAAGCAGCCCGCTCGCGCACGGCCACGCCATCACGGTATTCGAGCGTATGCACGGTTACACGTCCGTTCCGCCAGTGGCGGTCGGCCTTGATGCCGAACAGATTGAAACTGTCGCCCTCTCCGCCGGATGGAGTGCGTCTGCCCCACCCCGACTCGAGCGCTGCCTGGGCGATCAACACCTCGGGCTCCAAGCCAAGCCCCTTGGCGATTCGCTTGGCGGCCGGCCAAAGCCTGCGCACGAAGTCGAAAGGTGAGTCTGGAGGCCAATCTTTTGTTGGTGCGTCAGGCGCCGTTGCCGCTTTTCCCGCCCCCTGGGTTGAGGAAGCAGGCACTTTGCTCACTTGCACGGAAGCCGCTTCCACATTTTTTTCCGCTTCATGCCGCGTCGCCTTGTAAGCCAGAATGGGCAGGCGCGGCGGCAGGCTTTTGTCCAACGGCTTGTGGCCATTGTCATCGGCGGAAGCCAACCGCGCTTCGATAACTTTGGCAAGACCAATGGCGTTGCGGCCCGCGAGCTCAAGGGCCACTTGCTGGTCGAACATCTGGCGGTAAAACTTCACCTGGTCGCTTCCGCCGGAGCCGAATGCGTCCGCCGCCTGCCGCATGACGCGCAACGCCATCTGCAGAAAAAGCGCCTCAAACTGACGGGCCACTTCGCCACGCGCCTGGGGGGTCTGACGGCGGGCCTGGGCCTTC
>JALVUB010000164.1 GCA_027023915.1 Sedimenticola sp. | reverse complement strand
ATCCTCAACGCCTCGGTGGACGGCAGCGACATCATCTACCACGGCTACTACGACATCGGCATCGCCGTGGGCTCGCCCCGGGGGCTGGTGGTGCCCATCCTGCGCAACGCCGACCAGCTCTCCTTCGCCGAGATCGAAAAGGCCATCCGGCAGTTCGCGGAAAAGGCCAGGGAAGGCACGCTCAGCTATGAAGAGCTCCAGGGGGGCACCTTCACCATCTCCAACGGCGGGGTGTACGGCTCGCTCCTCTCCACCCCCATCCTCAACCCGCCCCAGAGCGGCATTCTGGGCATGCACAAGATCCAGCAGCGGCCAGTGGCGGAAAACGGCGAGGTGGTGATCCGCCCCATGATGTACCTCGCCCTCTCCTACGACCACCGCATCGTCGACGGCAAGGAGGCGGTGCAGTTCCTGGTCACCATCAAGGAGCTGCTGGAAGATCCAGGGCGGTTGTTGCTGGACCTTTGAGGGAGCGGCAACCCAATGCCCACCATTCTGCTACTCTTTGGCTGGAGGCTGTTTTTCTACGCCAACGAAGGTAACGAGCCCATCCATGTTCATTGCCAAAAAGGCGACATGGAATGCAAATTCTGGCTCAACACGGAAACATTCGATATCGAAGAAGCCTACGCCTACGGCTTGACACCAAAAGCCCGGAAACAGATACGGCGCATCATTTTTGAACACTTCGATTACATTGTTGAGCAGTGGGAAGTTTTTCAGGCAAGTCGGTCATGAAAAAATATCATTTCGTGAAAGATATTCACTTCAAAGACGGCATGATCCACTTGGTGGTGGATGGTAAAAGCATCAGCCGGAAACTTTCCGAACTCTCCCGCAAACTGGCAGAAGCGTCGGAAAAAGAACTTCTGGATTTTGAAATCTCGCCTTCCGGTTATGGAATACACTGGCCTGCCCTGGATGAAGACATCTCCATCGACGGTTTGCTCGGCATCACCCACATGCCTGGCTTCAATCGAAAAAGCGCATAAAACGAGGTTACATGAGCGTCATTCGCACCGCTGATTTCATCCAGAGCATCGCCGACGCGCTGCAGTTCATCTCCTGTTACCACCCCCTGGACTTCATCCAGGCGGTGGCCCGCGCCTGGGAGAGGGAGCGGTCGCCGGCGGCAAAGGACGCCCTGGCCCAGATCCTGGTGAACTCGCGCATGGCCGCCGAGGGAAGGCGGCCCGTCTGCCAGGACACCGGCATCGTGGTGGCTTTTCTGGAGGTGGGCCACGGGGCGCGCTTCGAGGCGGGCGCCGACCTGGAGAAGATGGTCAACGAAGGGGTGCGCCGCGCCTACACCGATCCCCACAACCCCCTGCGCGCCTCCATCGTGGCGCCGCCTTACGGCCAGCGGAAAAACACCGGCGACAACACCCCGGCAGTGATCCACACCCGCCTGGTGGCTGGCGACAAGGTGACCATAAAGCTGGCGGCCAAGGGAGGCGGCTCGGAAAACAAGGCGCGCTTCGCCATGCTCAACCCCGCCACCGACCTGGTGCAGTGGGTGCTGGAGACCCTCCCCACCCTGGGCGCCGGCTGGTGCCCGCCCGGCATCCTGGGCATCGGCATCGGCGGCACCGCGGAAAAGGCGATGCTGCTGGCCAAGGAATCGCTCATGTCGCCGGTGGACATCCAGGCGCAGTTCTTCCTTCCAGTTT
>JALVUB010000163.1 GCA_027023915.1 Sedimenticola sp. | reverse complement strand
CTGTTGCAGAATGGCGGTGGCCTCGCCCTGTTCGACGATGCGTCCCAGATACATCACCGCCACTTCGTGGGCGAGATAGGCCACCACGGAAATGTCGTGGGTGATGAAGAGGTAGCTCAGCTTCAGCTTCGCCTGTAGTGATTTGAGAAGGTTGAGCACCTGGGCCTGAACGCTCACGTCGAGGGCGCTGGTGGGTTCGTCGCAGACGATGAGTTTGGGCTCCACCGCCAGCACCCGGGCGATGGCGATGCGCTGGCGCTGGCCGCCGGAGAATTCGTGAGGATAGCGGCCGAGGGCGTCGCCCGGCAGCCCCACCTGTTCCAGCAGGGCCTCCATCCTTTTGCGGCGGGCGGCGCGGTCGCCGCCGATGCCCTGGGCCTTCATCCCTTCGGCCAGGATCTCTTCCACCAGCATCCGGGGGTTCATGGAGGCGGCGGGGTCCTGGAAGATGATCTGGAAGTGCCGGCGGAGGGGGCGTAGGGCGCGGTGGCCCAGGCGGGTGAGTTCGGTGTCGCCGAAGCGGACGCTGCCGCCGGTGGGCCGCAGCAGTTGCAGCAGGGACTTGCCGGCGGTGGTCTTGCCGCAGCCCGATTCGCCCACCAGAGCGAGGGTGCGGCCGGGGCGGAGTTGCAGGTCGATGCCGTCCACCGCTTTCACATGGCCCACGGTGCGGCGCAGCACCCCCTTGCGGATGGGGAAGTGGACCTGGAGCCCTTGCGCCGTCATCAGGGGAGGCTCTTCCTTTTCGTGGAGTGCCGGATTACGCGGCGGCTCCGCCGTGCCTGTACCGTTGTCAGCGGGGGCAGGGGGAGCGTCCTGGTGGTGGCAGCGCATCCCCTCTTCCAGGGTGCCGCGCCAGGGAGGCGGGGTTTGCTCGCACTCGGGCAGGCGTGATTCGCAGCGGTCGAGAAAGCGGCAGAGGGGAAAGGGCTGGTCCAGGGGCGGCACCCGGCCGGGGATGGTGTCGAGGCGGTCGCCCCGCTTTTCCAGCCCCGGCAGGGCCTGGAACAGCTTGCGGCTGTAGGGGTGGCGAGGGCCCTGGAAGAAGGTGGCGGCCGGCGCTTGCTCCACCAGTTGGCCGGCGTACATCACGCCCACCTGGTCGGCCAGTTGCGCGGCCACGCCCAGGTCGTGGGTGATGAGCAGGATCGCCATGCCGGTCTCCCGCTGCAGGTCGCGCAGCAGGGCCAGCACCTGGGCCTGGATGGTGACATCCAGGGCGGTGGTGGGCTCGTCGGCGATGAGCACCCGTGGCCGGCCCGCCAGGGCGATGGCGATCATCACCCGCTGCTTGAGGCCGCCAGAGAGCTGGTGGGGGAATTCCTGGTAACGGCGCTCGGGATCGGGGATGCCCACCTGGCGGAAGAGTTCCACCACCCGCGGGCGTGGATCGGCGGCGTGCCGCGGATCGTGCAGGCGCACCGCTTCGGCCACCTGCCGGCCCACGGTGAGCACCGGGTTGAGGGAGGTCATGGGCTCCTGGAAGATCATGCCGATGCTGCCGCCGCGCTCGCGCCGCATCTCGATCTCCGGCAGGTCGAGAAGGGAACGCCCCGCCAGCGTCACTTCGCCTTCGACGATGCGCCCGCCGGGCGGCAGCAGCCGCATGAGGGAGAGGGCCAGCATCGACTTGCCGCAGCCCGACTCGCCCACCAGCACGAAGGTCTCGCC
>JALVUB010000162.1 GCA_027023915.1 Sedimenticola sp. | reverse complement strand
GAACATACCGGCGCAGCCACAAGCGCTCTCCTTGCGTTCGCGGGCGTGGGGCGCGCTGTCGGTGCCGAGGAAGAAGCGCGGGTCACCGCTGGTGGCCGCTTTCACCAGCGCCTGGCGGTGGCGCTCCCGCTTGAGCACCGGCAGGCAGTAGCGGTGGGGCCGGATACCCCCTTCAAAAATGGCATTGCGGTTGAGCAGCAGGTGTTGGGGGGTGATGGTGGCGGCCAGGTTTTGCGGCGTTTCGGACACCAGGGCGGCGGCTTCTTCGGTGGTGATGTGCTCCAAGACGATCTTCAGGCCGGGCACCGCCTTCATCAGGGGCAGCAACACCCGGTCGATGAACACCGCCTCACGATCGAACACGTCCACCACGGGGTCGGTCACCTCGCCATGCACCAGCAGCGGCAGGCCCGCCTCCGCCATGGCCTCCAGGGTGGGATGGCAGCGGCGGATGTCGGTGACACCGTTCTCCGAATTGGTGGTGGCGCCGGCGGGATAGTATTTGACCGCCTTTACCACGCCGGAGGCCCTGGCTTTTCGAATCTCCTCCGGCGGCGTCTGGTCGGTGAGATAGAGGGTCATCAACGGCTCGAAGGTTTGCCCTTCGGGCACCTGGACGAGAATGCGTTCACGGTAGGCCAGCGCCTGTTCGGTGGTCACCACCGGCGGCTTGAGATTGGGCATGATGATGGCCCTGCCGAAGCGGCGGGCGCTGTGCGGCACCGTGTGGCGCAGCGCTCCGCCGTCCCGCAGGTGGAGATGCCAGTCGTCGGGGCGGGTGATGGTCAGTTGATCTGTCATGGCGAGGCCATTCTACGGGCTAACACAAACGGGCCGCCACCCCAAAAGGGATGGCGGCCCGTCGCACGGGTCAGGCAGCCGCTCAGGCCACTTTCACCTCGATCTTCTTCGGCTTGTGCTCTTCCCGCTTGGGAATGCGCAGGGTGAGCACGCCATTCTTCAGGCTGGCTTCCACCTTGTCCACGTCCATTTCGGGACTGAGAGTGAAACCCCGTTGATAGTGGGTGATGCGGGACTCGGCATAGAGCGGCTCCATGCCTTCGGGCATGGGGATGTCCACTTCGCCGTCAATGGTGAGGGTATCACCCTCCACCTTGACGTTCAGCCGGTCCCTGGAGACACCCGGCATGTCGGCATGAACCGTGATGCCGGAATCGTCCTCGAAGATGTCCACCAGGGGGCGCACCTTCTGCTCCACCCGTTTCTGTTCGGCAGCAGGCTGCACTTCCCGTGCTTGCGTGGTTGTCAGTTCGGTCTTGTCGCTCATCTCACTCACCTCCCGCCTCAGTTGACCTTGATCTGCTTGGGTTTGCTCGACTCCTTGCGCTCCACGTGGATGTGCAGCACGCCGTCGCTGTAGCTGGCGTCCACCCGGTCGGGGTCCACATCCTCCGGCAGGGTGAGCACGCGGCGGAATTCGCCATCAAAGCGCTCCTTGCGGTAGTAGCTGGCGCCCTCTTCCCGGATCACGCGCCGCTCGCCCGCCACCGTCAGCACATTGTTCTGCAGGCTGATGTCGAACGTGGTGGGGTCCACGCCGGGAGCGAACAGATAGACATCCACCGCTTCAGCCGTGGTGCCCACGTTCACCGCCGGAAATCCCGCCGCGCCGGCGCGGATGGCGGTGCCGCCCCAAAGACTCTCCATCTCCCGCTGCAAGCGCAGCAGGTCATCGAACAAAGAACGTTCCAAACCTGGAAATGCGAACATCTCTGTCACCTCCTCTAAACTGGTCCGCGTTCAGCCTCTTCAACGAAGCCTTTGTCTAGCTTCCAGATAGGGTCGGTATCCGATTTTTCAAGAGGTGTTTCAACCGCATCCCAGGCGGGCGCGCAGCCGCTCCAACTCCTCCAGCAGCTCCACTGCCAGGGCGGCGCCGGCCAGGTTCACGCCAAGATCCTGCTGGAGGTTGCGCACGATGCGGGCCCGCCGCAGGGCGGAAGGCGCAAAGCGCCAGTCGGCGGGCGTCAGCCCGCGAGGCTCCAAAATGCCCTCTTCCACCAGCTCCAGCACCCAATCACCATGCATGGCGCAGGCACGGCTCAGCTCCGCCAGGGTCAGCTCGCAGCTCTCGTCCAGCAGCAGCCCTTCGTGAATTTTCTGTTCCAGCTCACTCATGGCTTACACCCCCAGCGCGCTGCGCGGGTTGTAGTGAAACTGCTCCGCCATCTGCCGGTAGAGCGCTTTTTGCGCGTCGTTCTCCGCCGGCGGCGTCATCACCTTGAGTTCCACATAGAAGTCTCCCGGCTCCCTGGCCGGAATGCCCTTGCCCTTGAGGCGCATCTTTCTACCGGTGTTGGAACCGGCGGGAATCTTCAAATCAAGCACACCGCCTGGCGTGGGCACTTTCACCCGGCCACCCAGGGCTGCTTCCCATGGCGTTACCGGCAGTTCCAGATAGACATCCTTGCCCTCCACCCGGTAGAGGGAATGGGGCTTGAAGGCGATCTCGAGATAAAGATCACCCGCCGGCCCCTGACCGACACCGGGGGAGCCCTGGCCCGCCAGCCTGATGCGCTGCCCCTCGCGCACCCCCTTGGGTATGTTCACCTTGAGGGTGCGCTGACGGGTGACCACATGGCCACCGGGATCGAGCCGCGGCGACTGGAGGGTGATCTGACGCACCGCGCCGTGATAGGCGTCCTCCAGATCAATGAGCACCTTGGCGTGGGTGTCCTGCCCCCGCGCGTGAAAACCGCCGCGCGCGCCGCCGGCCTGGCGGAAGCCGCCACCGAAGAGCGATTCAAAAAAGTCGCTGAAATCGGCGCTCTCCGCGCCGGTAAAGCCGCCACCGTGAAACTCGAAGCCGGCGTCCCAATCGGGCGGCGGGTGAAACTCCTGCCCCGCTTTCCAATTGGCTCCCAGACGATCGTAGGCGGCCCGCTTCTCCGGGTCCTTGAGCACTTCATAAGCCTCGCCGAGCTGCTTGAATTTCTCCTCGGCGTCCGGCTCCTTGCTCACATCGGGATGATACTTGCGCGCCAGCTTGCGGTAAGCCCGCTTGATCTCGTCCTGGGTGGCGTCGCGGCTCACCCCCATGATCTTGTAATAGTCCTTGAATTCCATCGCCTCTCTATCTCATCACGATGTACAGGGCGCCGTTGCCCCGGCGCACATTGAGCAGTAAACCATTGCGCCTCTGTTGAGACACCACCTGCGACAAGGCGAGCAGATCGGGGACCGGCTGCCGGTTCACCGAAAGAATGATGTCACCCTTGCGCAGGCCGGCCTCCCAGGCGGGGCTGCCCGGCACCACCTTCACCACCAGCACACCACCGCCCTCCGCCGAATGGTGACGCTTGCCGACATTGCCCAGCAGGGCGCCGCTCAGCAGGGGCGAAATCCGCCGTCCCTCGGTGCGCGCGTCCCTCGGCAGCGCGATGGTGGCCTTGATCCACAGCGGACGCCCGTCCCGAAGAACCTTCAGCCGCACGGTAGTGCCCGCCCGCAGCACGCCCACCGCGTTGCGCAGGGCGCTGCCGTCGCGCACCTCGCGACCGTTTATGCCCACAATCACATCACCCGCGCGCAAACCCGCCTTTTCCGCGGCCGAGCCGGGCACCACCTGGGTCACCACCGCGCCCCGCGCCTGGGAGAGTCCAAAGGCCTTGGCCAGCTTTGGTGTCATGTCCTGCATCACCACGCCCAACTGACCCCGTTGCACCTCGCCGTACCGGGCCAGCTGGGTGGCCACCGCCTTCACCATGTTGGCGGGAATGGCAAAGCCGATGCCCACATTGCCGTTGTTGCCGACAATGGCGGTATTGATCCCCACCAGCTCGCCGTGGGTGGTGACCAGGGCGCCTCCCGAGTTGCCGGGGTTGATGGAGGCGTCGGTCTGGATGAAATTTTCATAGCCTTCTATGCCCAGGCCACTGCGTCCCAGGGCGCTGACAATGCCGTAGGTGACCGTCTGCCCAAGGCCGAAGGGGTTGCCGATGGCCACCACGAAATCACCCACCTGCAACCGGTCGGAATCGCCCAGCGGCAAGGCGGTCAGCCCCTTGGCGCGGATCTGCAAAAGCGCCACGTCCACTGCCGGGTCCGCGCCCAACAGCCTGGCCTTGAAGCTGCGCTGATCCCGCAGGGTGACGGTGATCTCGTCGGCGCCCTCCACCACATGGTTGTTGGTGATGATCCAGCCCCGCCTGGCATCGACAATGACACCCGAGCCCAGGCTCTGGGCGCGGCGGCGCACCACCGGCCCCTGTTGGCCGAAAAAGTAGCGGAAGAAGGGATCGTTCATCAGGCTGTTGGGGCGCTGTGCCAGATAAGTGGTGGTGGAGATGTTCACCACCGCCGGCAACACCTTCTTGAGCATGGGCGCAAGGGTGTCGCCCGGCACCCCGGCACTCGATGCCGGCGCTGTTCCCCAAGCCAGAAACAGACTGAACAACCACACGAAAAAGTGCCTGGGCATGAGTTTTGGCGTCATGGCTACCTCAATGTTTTTTAACGAAAAGACGATGATTCCGACTGCAAAGAGACGAATCAGTTCACTTTCACCTCAATATTGCGGCGATAGAGTGCCGACGACTTGGGCAGCCTTATCTCAAGTACGCCCCGGCGGTAGCCGGCCTCGGCTTTTTCCGCCACCACCGCTTCCGGCAGGGGAATGGCCCGCTCGAAGCTGCCGTAGGCGCGTTCCAGCACGTGAAAGCGGCCTTCGGTATGCTCCCGTTGCACATGCTTGTGCCCTTTCACCACCAGGTAGTTCTCCACCACCTGAATGTCGAAATCGCCTTTTTCCATGCCGGGCACCTCCATGCGCACCACCACCTTGCTGTCGTCATCGAACACCTCTGCCGGCAGCATACCCCAACCGGTGCTGCGCAGGGCAATCTCGCTTCGTTCCTCATCACCGGCCCGCCCCCGGCTGAAACGGGTGATGGCGCCCGCCGCCTTGCGGTAGAGATGCTGCCAGCCATCCACCAGATTGTCCCAGGCCTGGCTCATCCCGCTCTTGATCTGTTGCAGTGTTGACATGGTTCACCTCCTTCCTATCGAACTTCGACGGGAATCTGCTGTCTTCCATGCCAAGTGGGTGTTGCCACAAAAAAATCAAGCCGGGCGAAAACCTTGTGCGCGATCAATGCAAATCCAGGGTTTTCGTTGAAAATGGCGGTGTGGACTCATACCTTGGAGAGGTGAGCAACCAAGCAGGAGGTGACAATGAAGAAGAAACTTATTCTGATTCCCCTGGTGGCCGCGCTGGGCACGGGCTGGGCGCTGGAACCGCCACCCCAACCGCAAAAGGCGCCCGATAACAAAACCCAGGTTCAGGGACCGGTCTGGCTGGGCGTCTCGGTGGGCCGTGTGCCGCCCGCCGTGCAGGCCCAGTTGCCCGACAACGTGGAACAGAACCAGGGGTTGATGGTGATGGACGTAATTCCCGGCTCGCCGGCCGAGCGCGCCGGACTCAAGCGCCACGACGTGCTGCTCAGCTACAACGGCGAAAAACTCTTTACCCCCAACGACCTGGTGGAGCGGGTCCGTTCCGCCAAGCCGGGCGACAAGGTGACCCTGGAAGTGGTGCGTCATGGCAAATCGACCAAGCTGGAAGCCACCCTGAAGAGCCGCTGGTCCGCCAGCCGGCCTCCCTTCAGCGCGCCGCCGGGTTTCCACTCCCAGGTGTGGGAAAACTTCCAGTCGCTTTCAGTAGCCAAGCAACCTGACGGCAAGTACAAGGCGGCGGTGGAATACCTGGATGGCAAAGGCAACAAAAAGCGCTTCGAATACGAAGGCACCCGCGACGAAATCGCTGCCCAGGTGCGCAAGGAGCGTGATCTGCCCGGCCCCATGAAGCAGCAACTGCTTGACGCCCTCAGCGAACAGATGCCGCCCTTCCCCGCCATGCCGGAATTCCCCCGGATGCCGGCCTTCAACGACGACTTCTTCGCCCCGCCGCCCTGGTTCCGGCAGCAGGAGCCGAGAGGAAATTACTGGCGTTGGTAAGCCAAGAGGCCGTGGCGGCAGGGATGCTCCTATCAACAGGGGAGGTCTGAAAAACTCAGACCTCCCCTGTTTTCGATGGCTCGCCCATTATCACGGCGCTATACTCTTGTAAGATGTTGTCTTACACCCGAAATCATGAGGTGAATCATGCCTTCTCTCACCATTCGGCTGGATGATGAGCTGGATCGGACACTGACCGAGCTGGCCCGCGCCCGGCAGCGCACCAAGAGCGATCTGGTGCGGGAGATGTTGCGGCGGCAGCTTGCCGTGGAAGCCTTTCGCGAAGCGCGCCGGCAATTGCTCCCACTGGGGGAACGCGCCGGCTACCTCACGGACGAAGATGTCTTTCGTGACATTTCATGAAGATCTTCTTCGACACCAACGTATGGATCGCTTCCTTTATCGCCCGGGGGCTGTGCGCGGACCTTATCGACGCCGCGATGAGTACCCACGACGCCGGTCGCATGGAGGTGCTCGTCTGCCCGGCCATCATCATGGAAACACGGCGCTTGCTGCGCCATAAATTCCACGCCAATGATGACCAGTGGCAGGCTGCGGAGACAGTGTTTCAACGCATCACCGGCGTTCCCGACGGCGTTGCCACCATGCCGTCCGGCTTCCCCGACCCGGATGACTGGCCCATCATCGCCGCGGCAATCGAGGCAGAGGCTGATCTGCTCATAACCGGCGACAAAGCCCTGCTTGACCTGGAAACAGTAGAAGCGCTTTCGATAATCGACCCGCGAACAGCTTTTCTGAAACTGCGCGGGCTGGCGTAGCCGGCGTTTCAGTCCAAATTGACTTCCAGATTGTCGATGAGCCGCGCCTTGCCTAGAAAGACAGCGGCCAGGATCACCAGTTGCCGGTCGTTTTCGGAAGGAGGGGCCAGATCCTGAGCGCGGCGGATTTCGAAATAGTCGGTGTGCAGGCCGGCGGCGTCCACCAGCGCCCTGCCCCGGGATTCCAGGGCGGAAAAGTCACGCTCTCCGGCCCGCAGCGCGTCGGCAACGGCACGAAGCGCCTGGTAGAGCGCCGGCGCCCGCCGGCGTTCTTCGGCGGTGAGGTAGTTGTTGCGCGAGCTCATGGCCAGGCCGTCGGCCTCGCGCACCGTTTCCACCCCGACGATCTTCACCGGCATGGCCAGGTCGGCCACCAGTTTGCGCACCACCAGAAGCTGCTGATAGTCCTTCTTGCCGAACACCGCCACCTGGGGCTGCACCAGGTTGAACAGCTTGCAGACGATGGTGGCCACGCCGGTGAAGTGGCCGGGCCGGGAGGCGCCGCACAGCCCTTCGGAGACCACCGGCACTTCCACCCGGGTATGCCTTTCCATCCCTTCTGGATAGA
>JALVUB010000161.1 GCA_027023915.1 Sedimenticola sp. | reverse complement strand
GTCCCACTGCCCGGCCGCCGGCAGCCTCTGGTTCACCCGCACTTTGGGCGTGCTGTTGGTGATCTATGCCGCCTCTCTGGTGTTCTATCTCGCCAGCAGCCTGATCCTCCGCCGTTTCGGCCACGAGCGGCAGCGTGACGATGAGCAGGTCTATGTAGAAACCTACAACTCGCGGCTGCTCACCCTGGTGGCCGGTTCCTTCATTGCGGTTATCGCGCTGGTGGCCATTATCCGGGTGCTGGGTTTCAGCAGTTGGCTGGAAGCGGGCGGCGTGCTCGGCGTGCTGGGCGTGATGCTGGCCTTCACCCAGGGCGCATGGGTGCCCGACCTGGTGAGCGGGCTGGTGATTCTCAACAGCCGTTTGGCGGAAGAGGGCGACGTGGTGCAGCTGGGTGACGATCCGGAAGAGATCTACATGGTCTTCCGCACCCGGCTCTTCTTCACCGAGCTGCTGCATCTGGCCAACAACCACCGGGTGCTGATCCAGAACGCCCGCCTTCGGGCGATGACGGTGCAGAGCCTTTCGCGTTTTGCCTCGGCCAGGGGGTTGCGCGAACGGGTGGCCATCAAGGTAGGTTACGATGTCACCGCCGAGCAGGTGGAGGCTCTGTTCCAGAAGGTGATGGAAGAAGCGCTGGCCGACCCCGATATTCCCGTGGAGGAGAAATACGAAGCCGAAATCCGCCCCCTGAACGGCGGTGATTACGGGGTGGAGTGGGCCTGCTTCTATTACACCAAGGAGCCCCGCTCCATTCTCAAGACCCGCCAGCAGATGCTGGCGCTGACCCTGCGCGCCGCCCGTGAATTGGGGCTCTCCCTGGCGACCCCGTTGTTGGTGGAGAGTGGAAGAGGTGGCTAGAATGACTGGCCTGAATTAGAAAACCCAGAGGAGTGTATCTGATGAAAATTTTCCTTTCCCTTTTGCTGGCGTTTGCCCTTGTGTTTCCCGTTTTTGCCGACGAAGACAAGGGTGGGATCGATCAGGCCATGGCGCAAAAGATGGTGGCGGCCAGCATCCAGAAATTCAAGATCGCGGACGATGTGAGCGTGGAGGACGCGATCGATTCCATGAAGCTGCGCGCCAACACGCTCAATTTCAAGCTGGTGGCCGATCTGCCCCTCTCCGAGCAGGTGAAGGCCATGGGCGAGAAGTCCAACTACATGCGCATTCTCGCCTTCTGCGATGCCCTCATCGCCAAGAAGATGGTGGAGTACGACCTCACCTTTGCCGGTTTTCTCCCCTGCCGCATCGCCGTGGTGCAGGACGATAAGGGACAGGGATGGATTATCACCATGAACATGGACATGATGCTCAAGGGCGTCAAACTGCCGCCCGACCTTCAGGTGTTGGCCAGGAAAGTGCGCGACACCATTTACAGCATCGTTGATGCCGGGGTGAATGGGGATTTGTAAACCGGTAAAACCGGGCAATTTGGTGTTGATCCCGGTTTTTGCCATAATCGGAAACTTCCCCTGCCGCCGACCGCGCCGAGGAGGGAGGGTAGATGGCCGCGGCGGCATCGCAAGTCAATAACCCCATAGGAGAGTCCTTATGGCACACATTGTAGTTCTTGGTGCCGGCACCGGCGGCATGCCGGCGGCGTACGAGTTGCGGGAGATGCTTGGCAGCGAGCACCGCGTAACCCTCATCAACGAGCGTGACTATTTTCAGTTTGTTCCTTCCAACCCATGGGTGGCCGTGGGCTGGCGCGATCGGTCAGCCATCACCTTCGATATCCGGCCCTATGTGGAGCGCAAGGGCATCGACTTCATCGCCAAGCGGTGTGAGAAGATCGATGCCGAAAACAACAAGCTGGAGCTGCAAGGCGGCGAAACGGTCGAATACGACTATCTGGTGATCTGCACCGGCCCCAAGCTCTCCTTCGACGAGGTGGAAGGCGCGGGCCCCGACATCGGCAACACCCAGTCCATCTGCACCATCGACCACGCGGAAAAGACCTACGAGGCCTACAAGAAGCTGCTGGAAGACCCTGGTCAGGTGGTGATCGGCGCCATGCCCTTCGCTTCATGCTTCGGGCCGGCCTACGAATTTGCCTTCATCGTCGATACCGACCTGCGCAAGCGCAAGATGCGCGACCAGGTGCCCATGACCTTCGTCACCTCCGAGCCCTATATCGGCCATCTGGGCCTGGGTGGCGTGGGCGACTCCAAGGGGATGCTGGAGTCGGAGATGCGCAACCACCACATCAACTGGATCACCAACGCCAAGGTGACCAGGGTGGAAGAGGGCAGGATGTATGTCGAGCAGTACGACGATGCCGGCAACAAGGTGAAGGAGCACGAAATCGAGTTCAAGTTCTCCATGATGCTGCCGGCCTTCAAGGGAGTGGACGCGGTGATGAACGTGGAGGGACTGTGCAATCCGCGCGGCTTCGTCTTTGTGGACGCTTATCAGCGCAACCCCACTCATCCCAACATCTATGCCGCTGGCGTGTGTATCGCCATTCCGCCGGTGGAAGCCACGCCGGTGCCCACGGGCGCGCCCAAGACCGGCTACATGATCGAATCCATGATTACCGCCATCACCCACAACATCAAGGCGGAGCTAGAGGGGCGCGAGGTGGACACCAAAGCGACCTGGAACGCCATCTGCCTGGCCGACATGGGCGACACCGGCGCCGCCTTCGTGGCCCTGCCCCAGATCCCACCGCGCAACGTGGCCTGGTTCAAGAAGGGCAAATGGGTTCACATGGCCAAGATCGCCTTTGAGAAGTATTTCCTGCGCAAGATGAAGAAAGGCTCCTCAGAGCCCATCTACGAGAAATACATTCTCAAGATGCTGGGGATCGGCAAGCTCAAGTAAGCGCAACCGGAACGCGACCCGAAGCCCGGCCCCGTGCCGGGCTTTTTGTTTTGGTGCCCGGGAACCGGGTATCATGCTCTCCTGTTTGCTTGCATGAAACGACATTCCGTGGGAGGCGCGTCCCCGCGCCGAACAGCACGGTTACCGGGTTCGCGGCGGGGACGCCGCTCCCACAAAGTTTGCAATGGTTTCCAAGACGATGCCTGAACGCCATCCCACTGTTCCCGTGAAGGTCGGTGATGTCACCATCGGCGGCGGCGCCCCGGTGGTGGTGCAGTCCATGACCAACACCGACACCGCCGATGCCGCCGCCACCGCCGCCCAGGTGGCCGAGCTGGCGCGCGCCGGCTCCGAGCTGGTGCGCATCACGGTAAACAACGAGGCGGCGGCGCGGGCGGTGCCGTTTATCCGCGAGCGGTTGGATGCCGAGGGCGTGACCGTTCCCCTGGTGGGTGATTTTCACTTCAACGGCCACCGCCTGCTGGAGAAATACCCCGAGTGCGCCCAGGCGCTGGCCAAGTACCGCATCAACCCCGGCAACGTGGGCAGCGGTGAAACCCGCGACCGCGCCTTTGCCGCCTTCATCGAAAAGGCCGTGGAGTACGGCAAGGCGGTGCGCATCGGTGTCAACTGGGGTTCCCTGGACAAGCAACTTGTGGCGCGCATGATGGACGAGAACGCCCGCGCCGAGGAGCCGCTGGACAGCGGCTCGATGATCCGCGAGATCATGGTGGCCTCGGCCCTGGAGAGCGCCGCCCGCGCCGAATCCCTGGGGCTGGGCCGTAACCGCATCGTCCTCTCCTGCAAGATGAGCGGGGTGCAGGATCTCATCGCCGTTTATCAGTTGCTGGCCGGGCGCACCGATCATGCCCTCCATCTGGGGCTCACCGAAGCGGGCATGGGCAGCAAGGGGATCGTTGCCTCCACCGCCGCCCTGGCGGTGTTGTTGCAGCAGGGGATTGGCGACACCATCCGGGTCTCACTCACGCCCCAACCGGGCGAGGCGCGCACCACCGAGGTGAAGGTGGCCCAGCAGATTCTCCAGTCCATGGAGCTGCGCGAGTTCACCCCCCAGGTGATCGCCTGTCCCGGCTGCGGCCGCACCACCAGCACCTATTTCCAGGAGCTGGCGCGGGACATCCAGACCTTCCTCGACGAGCGCATGCCGCGCTGGCGGGCGCAATACCCCGGCGTGGAGCGGATGAGCGTGGCGGTGATGGGCTGCGTGGTGAACGGTCCCGGCGAGAGCCGCCACGCCGACATCGGCATCAGCCTGCCCGGCAGCGGCGAGCAGCCGTCGGCGCCGGTCTATGTGGATGGCGAGAAGAAGGTGACTCTCAAGGGCGAGGGGATCGCCGAGGCCTTTCAGGAGATCGTTGAAGAGTACGTGCGCGAACGCTTCGGGTAGGAGCGGCGTCCCCGCCGCGAACTCCAAGCCGCCTTATTCCACTTCCAGCACCCGCACCCAGAAGATCACCTCGCGCCCGGCCAGGGGGTGGTTGAAATCCACCTTCACCCGCGTTTCATCCACTTCCAGAATGGTGCCGGGCAGTGACTCCCCCTCGCCGTTGTCGAAAGCGATGATCTGCCCTACCTCGGGCGACAGTTCCGCCGGAAAATCGCTGCGCGAAAGCTCCCGTATCAGGGCGGGATCGCGTGGTCCCCAGCCTTGTTCCGGGGTGAGGGTGATGGTCTGCTCCTCGCCTTCGGTGAGGCCGTAGAGCGCCAGCTCCATCCCTTCCCGCAAGGTGCCGTCGCCCAAGACGCACTCCAAGGGGGGTTCACCCAGGGTGGAGAGTGCCTCGGTGCCGTCTTCCAGGCTCAGTTTCAGATGAAGCTTCACCCGGCTGCCGGGGGCGATCTCCACGCCCATCCTTAATGAGCCTCCGAAGCGATGCGGGACAGGGTGGGCAGATCGACACCCAGTTCCCGGCCGTGAGCCAGGGCCCGTTCAAGCCGCGCCGGCGCGCTGCGTCCCATGCACTTGTGCCGGGGATCGCCTTCGAAGGCGGTTACCATGGCGTCGATGAGCGCCTGGTGGTCGAACCGTTCGCCGGTGAGCGCTTCCTGCAAGGCAATCACCTCTTCGGCCACTGAACGGGCCAGCTCGCGGTGATCGCGCCACAGCTCGCCCACGGTGCCCCCGGCTTCGAGGCCGGCGATGTTGGTGGTTAGGATGTAGAGATTTTTCAACACCAGTTCGAACAGGAGCTGCTGTTCATTCTCCAGCACGCGCACGGCAATACCGAGAGTACCCAGGGCCTCGGCCAGCAAGGTGGCGCGGGAGCCAAAAGCAGGCGAGGGCTGAATGACTTTGAAGTCCATGCCGGGTTTCTTTTCGAACCAGACCGAAATGACGGTGACATCGGGCAAGTGGGCAAAGTCCGCGGGCAGCAGTTCGTTCTGCAGCAGCACCAGCCTGTTTCGCCAAGCCTCCGGTAGGTTTTCCAGCACTGGTTGGAGATCCTTTTCGCCCACCGCCACTATCACGGCTTCGGGGGCTGGCGCCACCTCGGCCACCGCCTGCGGATCGGTTTGGCGGGTGACGGGGTAAACAGGATGGCCCAGGCGCAGAAATCCGCGGGCGAAGACCCCGCCCATCTCGCCGACGCCGATCAGTACCACGGGCTGTTTCATTGTGCTTTGTTCCAGGGTGTTTCCTCCCGTGCCGCCTTGCGTGCCAGCACGAAGAGCAGATCGGAAAGGCGGTTGAGGAATTTCAGGGTTTCGGGGTTCGACCGTTCCCGCTCGGCCAGCCGCCACAGGTTCCGTTCCGCGCGGCGGCAGACGGCGCGGGCGAAATGGAGCTGGGCCGCCAGTTGCCCGCCGCCGGGAAGAATAAACTCCCGCACGGGGGGCAGTTCGGCGTCGATCCGGTCGATGCGGATCTCCAGCTCAAGCACGTCGTTTTCGGTAAAGCGGGGGTGGTCCGGCTGCGCCAGTTCCGCGCCCAGGTCGAACAGACGGTGTTGCAGCCAGGTGATTTCGTGACCGATTTCCGCCATCTCGCAGCAGGCTTCCGCCATTCCCAGGGAGGCGTTCAGCTCGTCGATGTCGCCTATGACATCGATGCGCAAGCTCACCTTGCCGACTCGGCTGCCGTCGGCAAGGTGAGTCTCTCCTTCATCGCCCACGCGGGTGTAGAGGCGGGTCATCTATAGCGGATACCGATATAGCCTGTGCGACCAGCGGTGTTGAAGCCGTTGGCGAGCATGTAGGTTCTGTCGAACGCGTTTTCCACCTTGGCGAAGAGCTGCCACTGGTCAGTCAATTGGAAGCTGGCGTTGAGATTCACCAAAGTATAACTGCCAAGAATCACGCCGCCAAAATCCATGCGGTCGCCGGAATAGAGCAGGTCGGCGCCCAGATGGAGCCGCCGCCAGCGGTAGCCCGCGCGGGCGTTGACGGCATAGCGGGCACGCCGCAGCAGGCGTTGGCCGGTGTCTCTGTTCACCGGGTTTTGCCAGTTGCCGCCCAGGTGGAGGTCCAGGGCGTCGCCCTGGTAGTCGTAACTCAGCTCCAGCCCATCGATGCGGGAGCGGCCCACGTTTTGGTTACACACGCTGCCGGGAGCCGGGAAGCCGAAGCCACAGGTCCACTGGATGAGGTTTTTGAGATCATTGCGGTAGAGCGCGCCGCTGATGCGGTGGCCAGTCAGCGGACGGTAGCGGAAGCCGATCTCGTAAGAGGCGGACTCTTCCGGTTTCAGCGCCGGGTTGCCTGCAAAGCCGTAGCGCTCGTTGGCGTCGGGAGCACGGAAGGCGGTGGCGGCGCTGGCGAACAGTTGGGTGGTGTCGTTCAGGTCATAGCCGTAGTTGAGACTCCAGGTGGTCTTTTTGCCAGCGTCTTCGTGATCCAGGTAACGGATGCCGGCGATGAGACGATGGGGACCGCGTACCAGGTCGTACTGCGCCCAAGCCTGGTCAATGCGGCTGGCAATGTTGTAGGTGGTTCCGAACTGCTGGGCACGCACTTTTTCCAGACCGTATTTGTACCCCAACACCAGGCGGTCGCTGTCGAACAGGTCGATGTCGTTCTCCCACTTGATTTCGTTGCGGTCGGTGTGAGTGAAGGCGGTGCTCTGATTCTGGTCCACATGGTCGCGGACGCGGGAGATCAGCAGTTTGCTTTGCCAGCGGTCGATGAAACGGGCGGTCCAGCCAAAGCTGCTGCGGCTGTTGAGAAAGTCCTGATCCAGCGGCTTGCCAAAAAAGCTCAGATATTCGCTCATGCCCTGGGTCTGCCAGTGACGCAGCTCGAAATCGTTGTCACCCGCTTGCAGGCCGCCAAGAAGGTTGAAAGTGGTGTTTTGGTAGCCGCGATTTATGTTGGAATTGGCGCGGGTTGGAAAGCCGTCGGTGCGGTCGTGAGAAAGGCTGGCGCCCAGTCGCAGCTGATCGTCGGCCCAGGAGAGCCGTGCCGAGCCTCTGCGGGTGCGGTTGCCGCCTGCTTCCACCGAGCCGCCCCAGTCCAACCCTTGCCTGGGGTGGCTGGTGATGATGTTGACCACCCCTCCAATGG
>JALVUB010000160.1 GCA_027023915.1 Sedimenticola sp. | reverse complement strand
CACCTACAACGATCCGGTGATCTTCCTCGAGTACGCGGTGGACACCGCCAGGGCGTGCCACGAGCGCGGCATCAAGAGCGTGGCGGTGACCGCGGGCTACATCTCGCCGGAGGCGCGCAAGGCGTTCTTCTCCCACATGGACGCCGCCAACATCGACCTGAAGGGCTTCACCGAGGAGTTCTACCACAAGCTCACCGGTGGCCATCTGCAGCCGGTGCTGGATACCCTGGAGTACGTCAAGAAGGAGACCGATGTCTGGCTGGAGATCACCACCCTGCTCATCCCCGGCCACAACGATTCGGACGACGAGATCAGGCGCATGAGCGAATGGATCGCCGAAACCCTGGGGCCGGACGTGCCGCTCCACTTCACCGCTTTCCATCCCGACTACAAGATGCGCGACGTGCCGCCCACCCCGGCCGTGACCCTCACAAGGGCGCGTCGCTTGGCCCTGGAACAAGGATTGAACTACGTTTACACTGGCAACGTCCATGACAGCGAGGGGGGCAGCACCTGGTGCCCCAACTGTGGCACGCTTCTCATAGAGCGTGACTGGTACCGGTTGGGACATTGGGGGTTGGACGCCGATGGGCGTTGCGCCAGTTGTGGAACCCAGATTCCCGGCGTGTTCGAAGCGACACCTGGCGACTGGGGCGCAAGACGGTTGCCCATTGCCGTGTAAGCGCGTTGTTGGTGGCCGGAAGGCTGGGCTTGCCTGGTTTGTTCGCTGGCGGACAGGAGAGTTCGTGTGAAAAAAACAAGAGGAAGAGAAATCATGAAAGAAAAAATCTTGGCGTTTTTTTTGATTTTGGGCTTTTCGACGGTGCTGGTTCTCGGTTCGGGGAACGCCATGGCCGAGGTCAATTGCAAGGGGCTGGCGAAAAGAGCATGTAGCGCGTCGCCGCAATGTACATGGGTCAACGGTTATACGCGCAAGGATGGACGTTCGGTGGCGGCTTACTGCCGCAAGGCAGGGGGTAAGAGCAAGCTCAAGGAAAAGGCCGAAAACAAGCGCAAGGTAGTGACCAAGCGGAAGGCGGAGACCAAGCGTAAAGTTGAAAGGAAGCATGAGGTGCTTGGAAAGCGCAAGGCCGGAGCCAAGAAAAAGGCCGAAAGCAAAGCCGAAACCAAAGTCAAGGTAAAAAGCAAGCGCAAAACGGCTAACAAGAAAAAGGCCGAGGCCAAGAGCAAGGCCAAAAGTGCTCACAAGAAGATGAGCAGGGAAAAGGTGAAAAACAAGAGCAAGGCTTCCAGCAAAAAGGCGGCTAAAAAAGCCACGCGGAAGTCGAAAAAGAAGAGTTGAGGTCGGCTATGGCACAAGGAAGTGCCGGCAAAGCACTGGATGGCGGTTTTTCGAGATTTCGGATATTTACGAGCGGCATGCAGCCAGGCTGCAATGCCGCTTTCCTTTTGGGGCGGATGAACCATGCCTGAGGCGCTGCGGCTTCGGATCATTGGGCGGTTGCGGACGCCGTTTGCCGACAAGTTTGGCGTTCCGCGCCAGGCTCGCCTGGTTGATCTGCCGGGAACCCTGGAGATGATTCCGCCTTTTGACCAGATCGGCTGGTTCGACGGGTTGGAGGAGATCAGCCATGTCTGGATCACTTTTCTCTTTCATCAGGCAGTGGAACAGGGGTGGAAGGGCAGGGTGAGGCCGCCACGCCTGGGTGGCAACCGCAGGCTGGGGGTGTTTGCCACCCGTTCTCCCTTTCGGCCCAACCATTTGGGGCTTTCCGTGCTTCGCCTGCGGCGAATCGAGCATGAGAGTGGTCGTCGGGTGAAGTTGCTGCTTTCCGGAGTGGACATGGTGGATGGCACGCCGGTGGTGGACATCAAGCCCTATATTCCCTACGCCGATGCGGTGGCGAATGCCCGGGGCGGCTTTGCCAGCGATGCTCCAGAGCCCCGGCTGGAGGTGCGGTTCACCACCGGGGCACAGGCCCGGGCGGAGGAGCTGGCCGTTCCCGCCGAGGTGCTGGAGGCGATGGCGCGCCTGCTGGCCCTCGACCCCAGGCCGGCCTATGCCGCCGGCGGTGACGATGGGAAGGAGTACGGCATGAGCCTATACCAGTGGAATTTTCGCTGGCAGGTTTTCGACAGCCGGCGGCTGGCGCTGGTGGTCGCCATCGAACCTTTTTCACCCCAGAGGCAGGAACGCCCGACATCTGGGTCGGACTTCAGTCCGACATGATGCGGGATGGATGTCGGGCTGAAGCCCGACCTACCGTAGGCGCGGTGGGCTTGCCGGAAACGGGTTTCAATACAGCAGATTCATCATCCTGCCGCGGTAGCGTGCCACCAGCGGATCGTCGCCCAACAGCTCGAAGATCCTGACCATATCCTTGCGCGCCGCATCGTCCCCGTATTTCCGGTCCCTGCGCATCAGTTCCAGCAGGAGCTCCAGCGCCCCCTCGTAGTCTTCATGCAGTACCCTGCGGGCCGCCAGCAGGTGACGCGCTTCGTGGTCTTCGGGGTTCTGTTCCAGCCGTTGCGCAAGGGTGGCTTCGTCAGGAGCCTGTTGCGCCAGTTTTTCAAAATGGAGCAGCCCTTCAATCTGTTTTACTTCCGGCTTTTCGCGTGCTTCCAGCGGCAGTTTTTCGATGATTTCCAGTGCGCGTGCGGCATCCGCGTTGGCGGCGTGGGCCTGGGCCAGGGCGATATCCACATTGACGTTGATCGGGTCCGTGGCCTTGGCGGCCTCGAGAATCTTCAGCGCCTGGTCGGCATCGCCCGCCAGCAGGAGTTGGCGCGCCTTTTCCACCAGGGCGTCCGACTCCCGCGGGATGTGGTGATCGAGAAAGCGGCGGATCTCGGATTCAGGCAGAGCGCCGGCGAACTCGTCCACCGGTTGTCCGTTCTTGAACAGCTTGACGGTGGGAATGGAACGGATGCCGAACTGGGCAGCCAGGCCCTGTTGTTCCTCTGTGTTCACCTTGGCGAGGATGAACTTGCCGCCGTACTCTTCGGCCAGTTTGGCCAGCACCGGCATCAGCATCCGGCAGGGCTGGCACCAGCTCGCCCAGAAATCCACCAGCACCGGCACCCGGCGGGACTGTTCCACCACTGCCTGCTGGTAGTTCTCTTCTGTAATTTCCACGATGTATGGGGAATCAGCCATGGTGTTCGTTCCGCTCTTGTTGGAAATGCCCGATATTTTGGGGCGGGAGGGAGGAATTACAAGGGCTTGAAAGGCGGGATGACGCCCCCATTTTTCCGCCAAACCTGAATAAAAGGAGTTTCATCATGGCAGACAACCTGCATGTGGTCTGCACCCATTGTGGTGGTGTCAACCGTATTCCCCGCAACCGGCTGGGACAGCATCCGAAATGCGGCAAGTGCAAGCAGCCGCTGTTCGAGGGGCATCCGGCCGAGGTGGATGACGCCATGCTGCAAAAGCAGATTCAGCGCAGCGATATTCCGGTACTGGTGGATTTCTGGGCGCCTTGGTGTGGGCCCTGCAGGATGATGGCGCCGGCATTTGCCCAGGCCGCGGGACGGCTGGAGCCAAACGTGCGGCTGCTCAAACTCAACACTGAACAACACCAGCAGTTCGCCGCCCAGCTTGGCATTCGCAGCATCCCCACCATGATCCTTTTTCGGAACGGTCGCGAACTGGATCGCCTTTCCGGTGCCCTGGACGCCGGCGGCATCGTGTCCTGGACCAGGCAGCATCTCGGCTGATTTCCATGGACAGGATCGGGGCGCTGCCGTAGAATCCCCCCTTCAACGGGACTAGAGGAATTTCGATTGATTCGTGACCTGCTCACGGGTGAATCAACCAAAGGTTCCTTGAGTTCCAAATCCCGCTTCTGAGTTGTTTTTGGTGGATGGCCCGCTGGGAGGCCAGCCCCTTTTGTGTGCGCGTAGATGAGTGATAAAGCGATCCTGGTTCTCGAAGACGGTGCTGTGTTCCACGGTCGTTCCATTGGTGTCGAGGGCCAGACGGCGGGGGAGGTGGTGTTCAACACCGCCATGACCGGCTATCAGGAGATTCTCACCGACCCTTCCTACCGCCGCCAGATTGTCACCCTCACTTATCCCCATATCGGCAATACCGGCGTCAACGGCGAGGATTTCGAGTCCGGGCCCAACCACCGCGTTCATGCGGCGGGGCTGGTTATCCGTGATCTGCCACTTTTGGCCAGCAACTGGCGTAGCAGCGGCTCGCTGGAGGAGTACCTGAAGCAGCAGGGCGTGGTGGCCATCAGTGATATCGACACCCGAAGGCTCACCCGTATTTTGCGGGAGAAGGGTGCCCAGGCCGGTTGTATTCTGGCCGGTGGCGAGCCGGATACGGCGGCCGCGCTGGAGGCGGCGCGTGCTTTTCCTGGCTTGCAGGGGATGGATCTGGCGCGGGAGGTGACCACCGAGCGTCCCTACACCTGGGAGGAGGGCACCTGGGATCGGGAGCAGGGGTTTGTCGGCCGGCCGGATGCCGATGACGATTTCCACGTGGTGGCCTACGACTACGGCATAAAAACCAATATTTTGCGCATGTTGCGGGATAGGGGCTGCCGCGTCACCGTGGTGCCGGCGCAAACACCGGCTTCCGAGGTGCTGGCCATGTCGCCCGATGGTGTTTTTCTTTCCAACGGGCCGGGCGACCCGGAGCCTTGTGGCTACGCCATCGAGGCGATCCGCGAAGTGGTGGATCAGGGGGTGCCCACCTTTGGTATCTGCCTGGGACACCAGCTTTTGGGGCTGGCCAGTGGCGCGCGCACGGTGAAAATGAAGTTCGGCCACCACGGCGCCAACCACCCGGTGCAGGATCTTGAAACCGGCCGGGTGATGATCTCCAGCCAGAACCACGGCTTTGCGGTGGACGAGGAGAGCCTGCCGGACAACCTCAAGGCCACCCACAAGTCGCTGTTCGATGGCTCGCTGCAGGGCATCCATCGCACCGACCGGCCCGCCTTCGGTTTCCAGGGCCACCCCGAGGCCAGCCCCGGACCCCACGACGTGGCGCCGGTGTTCGACCATTTCATCGAGCTGATGCAGAAACGGAGGCAGGGCGATTCCTAGAGTGATCTGACAACTGGATTTCACTCCGGCCCCGTAGGTCGGGCTTCAGCCCGACGACCACAACGCTTTCGGGGCGGCGGCTTGCAAGCGGATTGGGAAAACCTTCGGGCTGAAGCCCGGCCTACGACAAGAAGATTCATGCCCAAGCGTACAGACATCGAGAGCATCCTCATCATCGGCGCCGGCCCCATCGTCATCGGCCAGGCGTGCGAGTTCGACTACTCCGGCGCCCAGGCCTGCAAGGCGCTGCGGGAGGAGGGGTACAAGGTCATCCTGGTGAACTCCAATCCGGCCACCATCATGACCGACCCCGACACCGCCGACGTGGTTTATATCGAGCCCATCACCTGGCCCACGGTGGCGCGCATCATCGAGAAGGAGCGTCCCGACGCCCTGCTGCCCACCATGGGGGGGCAGACCGCCCTCAACTGCGCCCTCGACCTGGTGCGCGAGGGGGTGCTGGAGAAGTACGGCGTGGAGATGATCGGCGCCAGCCGCGAGGCCATCGACAAGGCCGAGGACCGCGATCTCTTCCGCCAGGCGATGAAGAAGATCGGCCTGGAGATGCCCCGCTCGGCCATCGCCCACAGCATGGAAGAGGCGCTCCAGGTGCAGGCCCAGATCGGCTTTCCCGCCATCATCCGCCCCTCCTTCACCCTGGGCGGCTCCGGCGGCGGCATCGCCTACAACCGCGAGGAGTTCGAGGAGATCTGCCAGCGCGGGCTGGACCTGTCGCCCACCAACGAGCTGCTCATCGAGGAGTCCATTCTCGGCTGGAAGGAGTTCGAGATGGAGGTGGTGCGCGACCACAAGGACAACTGCATCATCGTCTGCTCCATCGAGAACCTCGATCCCATGGGGGTGCACACCGGCGACTCCATCACCGTGGCGCCGGCGCAGACCCTCACCGACAAGGAGTACCAGATCATGCGCGACGCCTCCCTGGCGGTGTTGCGCGAGATCGGGGTGGACACCGGCGGCTCCAACGTGCAGTTCGCCATCAACCCCGAGAACGGGCGCATGATCATCATCGAGATGAACCCGCGGGTGTCGCGCTCCTCGGCCCTGGCCTCCAAGGCCACCGGCTTTCCCATCGCCAAGGTGGCGGCCAAGCTGGCGGTGGGCTACACCCTGGACGAGCTGCGCAACGAGATCACCGGCGGCGTCACCCCCGCCTCCTTCGAGCCCACCATCGACTACGTGGTGACCAAGGTGCCGCGCTTCGCCTTCGAGAAGTTCCCCGAGGCCGACGACCGCCTCACCACCCAGATGAAGTCGGTGGGCGAGGTGATGGCCATTGGCCGCACCTTCCAGGAGTCGTTGCAGAAGGCCCTGCGCGGGCTGGAGACCGGCAAGCACGGGCTGGACCCCATGGTGGATCCGGAAGACCCGGGCGCCAGGGAGCGGGTGCTTTCCGAAATCCGCCAGCCGGGGGCCGAGCGGCTCTGGTACCTGGCCGACGCCTTCCGCCTGGGTATGAGCCTGGAGGAGGCGCGCCAGGCCACCGGCATCGATCCCTGGTTTCTGGCGCAGATTGAAGACTTGGTGCATGAAGAGGCCAGGATTGCGCAAGAGGGGTTGGATGGGCTGGACGCCCACCGTCTGCGCCGGCTCAAGCGCAAGGGCTTTTCCGACCGGCGCCTTGCCGACCTGGTGGGCCGCCGGGAAGAGGAGATCCGCGAGCTGCGCTGGACACACGAAATCCACCCGGTCTACAAGCGGGTGGACAGCTGCGCCGCCGAGTTCGCCGCCACCACCGCCTATCTGTACTCCACCTACGAAGAGGCGTGCGAGGCCGAGCCCTCTTCCCGCCGCAAGGTGATGATCCTGGGCGGTGGTCCCAACCGCATCGGCCAGGGGATTGAGTTTGACTACTGCTGCGTCCACGCCGCCTTTGCCCTGCGCGACGACGGCTACGAGACCATCATGGTCAACTGCAACCCCGAGACGGTCTCCACCGACTACGACACCTCCGACCGACTCTATTTCGAGCCCCTCACCCTGGAGGACGTGCTGGAGATCATCCGCGTGGAGAAGCCTGCTGGCGTTATCGTTCAGTACGGCGGGCAGACGCCGCTGAAGCTGGCGCGGGCGCTGGAAGATTCCGGCGCGCCCATCATCGGCACCTCGCCTGACGCCATCGACGCCGCCGAGGATCGCGAACGCTTCCAGGACCTGCTGAACCGGCTCGACCTGCGCCAGCCGATCTATCGCCCTACTACCAGCTACTTCCACTTCTGCCGCGAAAGCATCAGCAGGGAGAAGACCGACAAGGCTGAGGCGCTGGCGAAAGCGCTGTAAGAAAAACTGGTCGGACGTCAGCAGTCTGACGTC
>JALVUB010000159.1 GCA_027023915.1 Sedimenticola sp. | reverse complement strand
TCTGGCGCACCGACGAGCTGCGCCACCACCCCTTTCTGCGCAAGCTGGGGCCCGACCTGCTGGACGAATCCACCACCCTGGAACGGCTGCTGGGCCGGCTGCTCGATCCCCGCTTCGCCAACCGCCGGCTGGGCGGCCTGCTCACCGACCAGTCCTTCGTGGCGGGGCTGGGCAACTACCTTCGCTGCGAGATCCTTCACTGCGCCGGACTCCACCCCGGGCTGCGCCTCCGGGATCTTTCCACCGGCCAGCTCATGGCCCTGGCCGGGCGCATGTTGCAGCTCCCCCGCCAGTCCTACCGCACTGGCGGCATCACCAACGACCTCGAGCGCGCCCGGCGGCTGGAAGCGGAGGGCGCTACTTTCGAGGACTACCGCTTCCACGTCTTCCGCAGGGAAAGGCTGCCCTGCTACCGCTGCGGCACCCCCATCGTCAAGGAACGGCGGGGCGGGCAGGTGTGTTACTTCTGCCCCCGGTGCCAGAAGGCACCCCTCTCCCTCCGGGAGAGGGGCCGGGGGTGAGGGGATCAAAAGGCTCTTTCAGAACCTGCCCGGCGGAATGGTCTCGGTGGCCGGCTTGAGATCGGCCACCTTGCCGAGGGTCTCCACCATCTCTTCATAGGTGGGGGGATAGGCGCGCCAGGGGGCGGCGAAGACGCCGCGGCAGGTGAGGCGCAGCACGTCGGGCTGGCGGTCCGAGTGGAGCCAGAGGTGGTAGCCGCGATAGATGTCGGAAGGCCCGGAACCGAAAACCGATGTCAGCTTCAGGGAAGCCAGTTGCACCGGCCTCCAGCGCGCCGCCGCCACCTCCTCGAAGAACTGCTGGATGCGGTAGACCACGAAGGTGTCGGGCTTCACCGTTCTCGCCTTCCGCGCCAGGGTGCGCACCTCCAGGCTGCAGCTCACTTCGTAGCTGTCGAAACCGGAAAGCACCTTGCCGTCCTGGATGTAGACACGGGCGCGGCCGGCGGGAATGGTGACCGGCTGGTGGAGGATGAAACGGTAGCCGGTGTCCCCGCCCTGGTACCTGGGCGCCATCGCGGCGCAGCCGGCCAGTGCCAGCAGCAGGATTGCGAAGATACACTGGTTTAAACGTTTCACAATCGTATCCGTAGGTCGGACTTCAGCCCGACAGTTCCAGCGCTTTCGGGGCGCCGCCGCCCCGGCATTTGTAGCGGGGACGCCGTGAATACTTTTGCGCTACGCTTCCTGCTATGCGCAAAAGCCCGGCCTACCCGCAACGCTTGAAAGCCGGTGGGGGAGTCTCTCTGGCAGCGTTTCGGCAGCAGGGGTGAGCCGGATCGAAAATCCAGTGGATTTTCGCAGCTCGGCGAACGCCTCGCCATGGATGGCGAGGCTGGACTTTGTAGCGAAGCATGGATTGCGAAGTTACAAAGCTGCCGCAGAGCCTACAGGGATGTATTCACGGCGTCCCCGCTACAAATGCCGGGGCGGCGGCGCCCCGAAAGCGCTTGAATCGTCGGGCTGAAGCCCGACCTACCAATCTGGATCATAGCAGCACTTTCTCGATGCCCCCCTCCTCCTTCACCCGTCGCACGAACGCCTCCTGCCAGTTCTCTCCCAGGAGGCGGTTGGCCAGTTCCATCACCAGGTAGTCGGTCTTCAGCCCGGTCTCGGCCTGGTACTTGAGCAGCCCCTGCTGGCAGGCGGGGCAGGAAGTGAGTATTCGCTTCGGCGCATCACCAATAGTTTCCATGCCCTTGCGCAGCTCCTCGGCCTTGCGGTAGCGGAGCTGGGTGGCGATGTCGGGGCGGGTGGTGCCGAGGGTGCCCGACTCGCCGCAGCAGCGGTCGGAGAGGGTCACCGGCTTGCCCATGAGGGCGCCGGCCACGGCCACCGGGTTGTACCGCTTCATGGGGGAGTGGCAGGGGTCGTGGAAGAGGTACTCGGTCTCCTGGCTGCCGTCGAGGACCACCCCCTTCTCCATCAGCCACTCGTGGATGTCGAGGAGTCGGCAGCCGGGAAAGATCTGCTCGAACTGGTACTGGAGGAGCTGGTCCATGCAGGTGCCGCAGCTCACCACCACGGTACGGATGTCGAGATAGTTGAGGGTGTTAGCCACGCGGTGGAAGAGCACCCGGTTGGCGGTGGTGATCTCCTTGCCGCGCTGGTGCTGGCCGGCGGCGTCCTGGGGATAGCCGCAGCAGAGGTAAGCTGGCGGCAGCACCACCTCGGCGCCGTGGGTGTAGAGCATGGCGATGGTGGCCAGGCCGATGTCGGAGAAGAGCCGCTCGGAGCCGCAGCCGGGGAAGTAGAAGACCGTCTCGGCGTCGATGGAGGGCACCCCGGGATCGCGCAGCACCGGCACCTGGGTGGCGTCCTCCAGCTCCCAGGCGGTGCGCCAGGTGACACGCGGCAGCGCCACCTCGATGGGGCGGCGCACCAGCTCCACCACCTGGGTGGAGAGGGCCATCTTGCCGGTGGTGGCGTGGGGCGGTTCATCCGTGTGGCGCAAAAGGCCCAGCCCCTTGAACAGCCGGTGGCCCAGGGTGATCCCCTTGAAGCCCCATTCAGCCAGTAACCGGCGCAGCCAGCGCACGGTGCGCGGGCGGGTGGCGTTGAGAAAGGCCAGGGCCGCGGCGCCGCCGGGGCTGAAGCGCTTCTGGCCGCGCTCGGTGAGGATTCGCCGCATGCGCACCGTCACTTCGCCGAAGTCGATGTTCACCGGGCAGGGGGCCTGGCACTTGTGGCAGATGGTGCAGTGGTCGGCCACGTCGTTCATCTCCTCGAAGTGGCGCAGGCTCAGGCCGCGGCGGGTCTGCTCCTCGTAGAGGAAGGCTTCGATGATGAGGCCGGTGGCCAGGATCTTGTTGCGCGGCGAGTAGAGCAGGTTGGCCCGCGGCACGTGGGTCTGGCAGACCGGCTTGCACTTGCCGCAGCGCAGGCAGTGGCGGATATCGTCGTTGAGCGCGCCCAGCTCGCTCGCCTCGAGGATGATCGCCTCCTGCTGCACCAGCCGCAGGGAGGGGGTGTAGGCCGCCTCCAGACCCGAGCCGGGCAGCAGCTTGCCGCGGTTGAAGTGGCCCTCGGGATCAACCTTCTTCTTGTAGGCGACGAAATCGGCCAGCTTCTCCTCTTCCAGGTACTGGATCTTGGTCAGGCCGATGCCGTGCTCGCCGGAGATCACCCCGCCCAGGGAGCGGGCCAGCGCCATCACCCGGTCCACCAGCTTTTCCGCCTCGTGCAGCATCTGGTAGTCGTGGGAGTGGACCGGGATGTTGGTGTGGACGTTGCCGTCGCCGGCGTGCATGTGCAGGGCGATGAAGAGACGGCTGTCGCGGATGCGGGCGTGGATGCGGTCGAGCGCGTCGCGCAGTGGGGCCAGCTCCTGGCCGGAGAAGATCTCCTTGATGCGCTGTTCCACCTCGCGGCGGTAGCTCTGGCGCAGGTCGCGGCGCAGCATCAGGTCGAGCAGGGTGTCGCCGGGGCGGATGCGCGCCTGCTCGGCCCCGGTGAGCAGGTCGAGGTTCTCGGCGGCGGGCTGCCGCAGCCGTTCGAGGATGCGCGACCAGCGGTTGCGGGTCTCTTCCAGCATCGCCAGGGCCGCCGCCTTCTTGTCGGCCAGGATGCGACGGTTCTCCTCCGACTGCTCGAAATCGGGGCAGCGGCAGAGGCGCTCGATGTCGCCCTGGAGAAACTCCTCCACCGCCTCCATGATGCGCTGCTTGTTGCGGATCGACTGCTCGATGTTGAGGGCCTCAATGCCGCGGCTGTAGTCGCCCAGCCGCTCCAGGGGGATCACCACGTCCTCGTTGATCTTGAAGGCGTTGGTGTGGGCGGAGATGGCGGCGGTGCGGGCCCGGTCGAGCCAGAACTGTCGCCGCGCCTCGGGGCTGGTGGCGATGAAGCCTTCGCCGCCGCGCGCCGTGGCCAGGGCCACCACCTGGTCGGCGGCGTGCTCCAGGGCCCCCTCGTCGTCGGCGACCAGGTCCAGCAGCAGCACCATCTTGGGCCGCTCGCGCCGCGCCGCCTTGGTGGCGTAGTTGACCGCCTTGACGTAGCGCTCGTCGAGATGCTCCAGCCCCGGCATCCGCACCCCGTCGAGCCCCTCCACGTAGTCGCGCACCTCGACGATGGCGGGCACCGCGCGCGCCACGTCGGGATCGAAGAACTCCAGGCAGAGGGTGCGGCCGTGGCGGGGCAGGCGGTGGAGGACGAAGCGGGCCGAGGTGATGAGGCCGTCGCACCCCTCCTTCTGCACCCCTGGCAGGCCGGCGAGGAACTTGTCGGTGACGTCCTTGCCCAGGCCGCGCTTGCGGAAGCGGTGGCCGGGGATCTCCAGGATCTCGGGCTCGCCCAGCGGGGTGCGGCCGTCGGGATGGAAGCGCGAAAGGCGGAAACGCACCAGCGCCTGCTGGTGGATCTTGCCCAGGTTGTGCTCCAGCCGCTCCACCTCCAGCCAGTTGCCGTCGGGGGTGACCATGCGCCAGCTCGCCAGGTTGTCCAGGGTGGTGCCCCAGAGCACCGCCTTCTTGCCGCCGGCGTTCATGGCGATGTTACCGCCGATGGTGGAGGCGTCCTGGGAGGTGGGGTCCACGGCAAAGGCGAGGCCGTGGCGCTCGGCCAGCTCGGAGACGCGCCGGGTCACCACGCCGGCGCCGGCGCGCACCGTGGGCACCTTGCCCTCCACGCCGGGCAGTTCCACCTCCTCGATGCCGGAGAGGAACTCCAGCTTCTCGGTGTTGATCACCGCCGAGTGGGCCTCCAGGGGCACCGCCGAGCCGGTGTAGCCGGTGCCGCCGCCGCGCGGGATGAGGGTCAGCCCCAGCTCGATGAAGGCACGCACGATGGGGGCCACCTCCTCCTCGCGGTCGGGGGAGATCACCACGAAGGGGAGCTCCACCCGCCAGTCGGTGGCGTCGGTGGCGTGGGAAACGCGCGCCAGGCCGGAGAAGTCGATGTTGTCGGCGCGGGTGATCCCCTCCAGCGCCTTGCGGATGCGGCTGCGCAGATGGGCATCGGCGCCGAAGCGGTTGGCGAAGCGGTCCACCGCCTCGCGCGCCGCCTCCAGCAGTTGGGCGGCCTTGCGGTTGTTGTTGAGGCGCGCCTCGAACTGGTCGAGGCGGTGGTTGAGGGCGTGGATGAGGGCGTTGCGCCGGTCGGGGTTCTGCAAGAGGTCGTCCTGCAGGTAGGGGTTGCGCTCCACCACCCAGATGTCGCCCAGCACCTCGAACAGCATCCGCGCCGAGCGCCCGGTACGGCGGCTGCCGCGCAACTCCTCGATGAGGCGCCAGTTCTCCTCCCCCAGCAGGCGGATGACGATCTCGCGGTCGGAGAAGGAGGTGTAGTTGTAAGGGATCTCGCGGATGCGCGATGTCATGGTTATCGGGCAAGTGGTGGTGTGGATCGCGGAAATCACGGAAAAATCGCATTATACTGGTTGCAGGCGAGGCAGACGGTGGTGTTGAAAATGGTTAAGCTGGCCTTCCTTGGTTATCTCTTGCTGCTCTCAGCTTCGGCAAGGGCCGACTATCCATTGGAGATCATTCCTTTGAAACATCAAACAGTGGAACAAATGCTGCCCCTGCTGCGCCCCTTCGTGGAGAAGGACGGCACGGTGACCGGCATGAACGGCCAGCTCATCATCCGCGCTTCGCCGCAAAACCTGGTGGAGCTGAAAAAGATCATCGACCGCTTCGACCGGGCGCCGCGCCAGTTGCGCATCGCGGTGCGCCAGGGCGGGGCAGGGCGTTTTCACAGGCGTCACATCGGCATCGAAGGGCGCATTCCGGCAGGAAAGGATGGCTCGGTCACTATCGGCCGTCCCGGCGCGGATAAAGGGTTGCATGGCGACATCAGCAACCGAAGTCACAGCTACTCCACCAACGAAGAGCACTATGTGCGCGCCACCGAGGGAATGCCAGCGTTTATTCAGTCAGGCGTGTCGGTGCCGGTGATCTCCACCGCGGTTGACCCCTGGGGCCGTTATTCGGTGGAACAACGATACCGGGACGCCACCACCGGCTTTTATGTCACCCCCTGGGTGAACGGTAACCAGGTGACCCTCGAGATTTCTCCTTTTTCAAGGCGGCCCACCGGCATGCCGCAGACGTTTGCGGTGCAGAAGATGACCACCCACGTCACTGGCAGGCTGGGAGAGTGGATCCCCATTGGCGGCAGCTCGGAAAGAAGAAACGAAAACGGGTCTGATATTACCAGCTACAGCACCGGTACCCACTCAAGCCAGCAACCTGTTGAGGTGAAGGTGGAACTGGTGGGCAACTGACAGCTGTCAAGGAATTTCGCCCTCCAACATCAATGGCCGCATGGCGTGGAGCAGGTTGGGGAAGAGATGGGGATTCTCCCGCTCCTCGCGCGCCAACAGCGCCTTCATGTGCTGGCGGCGGGTGGGGGCGCTGAAGCAAGCGGGGCAGGAGTCGGGCACCACCGGCAGGTTGGCCCGGGCGGCGAAGGCGGCGGTCTGTCGCTCGCGCGCATAGACCAGCGGCCGGATGATGCGGATGTCGCCGGCGTCATTGAGATAGTGGGCCTTCATGGTGCGCAACTGGCCGCCGTGGAACATGGACATGAGCAGGCTCTCGGCCAGGTCGTCCAGGTGCTGGGCCAGCACCAGCACCCCGTATCCTTCCCGGCGGCAGACGTTGTACATGATGCCCCGCTTCATGCGCGCGCAGTAGGCGCAGAAGGAGTCGCCGCTCATGTGCGACTTCGCCTGCTCGGCGATGGGTTGGCATTCAAAGAAGTGGGTCACGCCCAAATCCCGGTAGTAATCCTTCAGGGGCGCGGGATCGAACCCCTCGATCTCGGGATCGACGGTGAGCACCGCCAGCTCGAACCGCACTGGCGCGTAGCGCTGGAGATGAAGCAACACCTGCAACAGGCTGAGGGAGTCCTTGCCGCCGGATACCCCCAGAAGCAGGCGATCGCCCTCGCGGATCATGTCGAAATCGGCAATGGCGCGGCCCACTTTTCGCAGCAGAGCCTTGGGAGGTTTGACCGCATTCATGGTTTGCGATTGTAGCCCGAAACAAGCCGGTTTTAGCTGTGGATAACTTCCATCAAGGGGAGTACACTTTAGCCCTGTCGCCTACCAGTGAAGGCCGATGAAAAGGGGGAAGACAGGGAACCGGACCCTGCTCTGAAAAGGCTTCCATTTCGCGTTTTCCGGCTTCTTGTCGCAAAACAGACAGCCTATAAGTGTCTGGATCTCCAGGCCTCCACTGGCCACAAGGGAAGGTCTGATTCAGGCCTTCCTCCGGCACATGGATGTGCCGGCAAAATCAATGGCCCCAAGTCATTGATTTTGGAGCAAGCCGCAAACCGCGTTTGCGGCGCGGCGAGCGCTGATAAAGCCATGGATGGCTTTTATCAGAGCTTCCTTAAAG
>JALVUB010000158.1 GCA_027023915.1 Sedimenticola sp. | reverse complement strand
CCGATATGCAGATGCAAATCTCCGTACGCATCCACCCGGGCATCGCAGCCGGGTTCGATGACGACGGTCGATGTCGGCGCGACAATCACGGCCGGTCCCGCGATGCGGTCTTCTGAGCGAAGCGCTTCTTCTTTGTAAAACGGCGTCTCGTGCCACCTGCCGTCGAAAAAGACCCTCCGCCGCGCCGCCGATCGGGTACTCTGCATCTTTCCCTTCGAACCTGCGTTTCTCGAGTGTCACGGGGTGACCGCCTGCTACGTGGGCCATCCCCTGGCGGCGCGTTATCCCCTCGAGCCCGATCGGGCCGGTGCCCGGCATGCCCTGGCGCTGCCGGATGATGGCCCGGTGCTGGCGCTGCTGCCGGGCAGCCGGCTGGGCGAGGTGGCGCGCATTGCGCCCCCTTTCCTGCAGGCGGCGGCGCAACTGGCGCGCGAGATTCCCGGCCTACAGGTGGCCACCCCCACCGCCACGGAGAAGACCGAGGCACGCTTTCGTGAGCTGGCCCGTCGCCATGCCCCGGGGCTGGCCCTCTCCATCCATCCCGGCCGCACCGCCGAGGTGCTCACCGCCGCTGACCTGGCCCTGGTGGCCTCCGGCACCGCCACCTTCGAGGCCCTGCTGTGCAAGTGTCCCATGGTGGTGGGTTACCGCATGAATCCGGTCACCTACCACCTCATCACCGGCCTGGGGCTGCTCAAGACCCGCCAGGTGGCCATGGCCAACCTTCTCAGCGAAAAGCCCCTGGCGCCCGAGTTGCTGCAAGGGCGCTGCGAACCTGACCAGCTGGCCCGGGAGCTGCTGAAGCTCTGGCGATCGCCCGGCCTGCGCCAGGAGATCGAAGCGGCCTACCGCCAGACCCACCGCCGACTGCGGATGGAGACCGACGACCTGGCCACCGACGCCGTCCTGGAACTTCTGGACCAAGATGGTGAACGGAACGGTAGGTCGGGCTTCAGACCGACCTCAGCAGGGCGCGGGGGTCCTTGTCGGACTGAAGTCCGACCTACACCGGAGGGGGAAGAAACCGCAAGTCCTGAGGAGCGGGAGCCAAAGCCATGACCTCGATTCTCATTTGCGGCATCGACGAAGCCGGCCGCGGCCCCCTGGCCGGCCCGGTGATCGCCGCCGCCGTCATCCTCGATCCCGGCCGTCCCATCGAGGGCCTGGCCGACTCCAAGAAGCTCACCCCCGCCCGCCGCGAGGCCCTTTACGACCAGATCCTCGCCCGCGCCCGTGCCTGGGCCCTGGGGCGCGCGGAAGTGGAGGAGATCGACCGCCTCAATATCCTCCAGGCCAGTCTGCTGGCCATGCGACGGGCGGTGGAGGCTCTGCCCCTGGTGCCCGATCACGCCCTGGTGGACGGCAACCGCCTGCCCGAGGGGCTCCCCTGCAGCGCCGAGGCCATCGTCGGCGGCGACGCCAGCGAGCCCGCCATCTCCGCCGCCTCCATCCTCGCCAAGGTCGCCCGCGACCGGGAGATGATGGAACTCGACCGGCGCTATCCCGGCTATGGCTTTGCCGGCCACAAGGGGTATCCTACCCGGCAGCACCTCGAAGCCCTGCAGCGGCTGGGCGTCAGCCCCGCGCACCGGCGCAGCTTCGGGCCGGTGAAGCGGTGTTTGCGAGGGCGTGAGATTCCTGGGAGATGAAGCGTGAGTACTGTCAAACAAGAAGTGAAAGCACTTT
>JALVUB010000157.1 GCA_027023915.1 Sedimenticola sp. | reverse complement strand
GGGGCTGCTCAATGTGAACACGCTCGGCCGCCGGCTGCGGCTGGATTTTTCAGATCTTTACAAAAAGGGACTGGCGTTCGACAACATCACCGGAACTTTCCGCATGGCCAACGGCGTGGTTTACAGCAACGATCTCGAGATCACCGCTCCCACTGGCACCATCCGAGTCGCCGGAAGCACCGATATTGTGAAGCGCACACACGACCAGTTGGTTACCGTGTCGCCCCGTCTTGATGTGGCTTTGCCGGTGGCCGGTGCCGTGGTGGGCGGTCCCGTGGGGGGATTGGTGGGGCTGGTCACTCAGAAGGCGTTGTCAGACAAGCTGGAAAAGCTCCAGCGGATTCGTTACGCCGTCACCGGATCATGGGATGATCCCAAGGTGGAGCGGTTGAAACGGCGGCCCACGGATAAGCAAGAATCACTTCTCCCGTAAACAGGACGGTATTGGCGTCAAACCGGCGCAGGTATGCCATGGTATCCTTGCCCTCCCCGGTAAACCGCTTTGTTTCCGAATGACAGAACAAAAATACATGGCCGCCTGCATCCAGCTCGCCTCCGGCTCCAACCTGGACGCCAACCTGCTGGAGACCGAAAAACTGGTGGAGCACGCCGCGCGCCAGGGCGCGCGCCTGGTGGTGCTGCCCGAGAACTTCGCCTTCATGGGCGCCCGCTGCAATGATCTCCTGGAGGTGAAGGAGGCCGACGGCGACGGCCCCATCCAGCAGTTCCTGTCACAGCTCGCCAGGCGGCTGGGCATCTGGCTGGTGGGCGGCACCGTGCCCATCGCCACCCAACGGGAAGACAAGGTGCGCGCCGCCTGCCTGGTGTTCGACGACCAGGGCCGGCGGGTGGCCCGCTACGACAAGATGCACCTGTTCGACGCCCGCCTGGTGGAGGCGGACGAGCACTACGTGGAGTCCGAGACCATCGAGCCGGGCGACGCCCCCTGCCTGGTGGAGACCCCCTTCGGCAGGATGGGGCTGTCGGTCTGCTACGACCTGCGCTTTCCCGAGCTTTACCGCCACCTGCTCGACCAGGGAATGGAGCTGCTGGTGCTGCCGGCCGCCTTCACCGCCCTCACCGGCGAGGCCCACTGGGAGCCGCTGCTGCGCGCCCGCGCCATCGAGAATCTCAGCTTCGTGCTGGCCGCCGCCCAGGGCGGCTTCCACATCAGCGGGCGCCAGACTTGGGGCCACACCATGATCGTGGACCCCTGGGGCATCAAGCTGGCCGAGCAGACCAGCGGCAACGGCCCGGTGCTGGCCACCATCGACCGCGAGTTCCAGCAGGCCACCCGGCGTAACTTCCCCAGCCTGGAGCACCGCAGGCTCCACTGCGCGCCTGAATGATGACCGACAACCTCGCCACCGCCAAGCAGACCCTCCTCGCCCCCGCCGGCCTGGACGAGCACCACCTGGCCCAGGTGATGGAACGCCTGGCCGGCCACGGCATCGACGCCGCCGACCTCTACTTCCAGCTCAGCCGGCTGGAGTCCTGGGTGCTGGATGACGGCATCGTCAAGGAGGGCAACTTCACCCTGGAGCAGGGGGCCGGCCTGCGCGCCATCAGCGGCGAGAAGACCGGCTTCGCCTACACCGAGGAGATCAGCCTGGAGAACCTGCTCGAGGCGGCCATCAGCGCCCGCGCCGTCCCCCGTCCCGGACGGTCCGGCCGTATCGCCGTGGGCG
>JALVUB010000156.1 GCA_027023915.1 Sedimenticola sp. | reverse complement strand
AGCCCATCGCCAGGATCCCCTCCCACCGCGCCCTGGCCCTCTTCCGCGGCCAGGCCGAGCGGGTGCTGGCGCTGGAGCTGCTGGTGGACGAGGAGCACCCCGACCCCTCCCCCAGCGAGTCGCGCATCGCCGCCCGTTTCGGCATCGAGCAGCGCGGCCGCCCGGCCGACGGCTGGCTGGCGGAGGTGGTGTGCTGGACCTGGAGGATCAAGCTCTTCACCCGCCTCGACCTGGACCTGAAGATGCGGCTGCGGGAGGCGGCGGAAGAGGCGGCCATCGGCGTCTTCGCCGCCAACCTCAAGGACCTGCTGCTGGCCGCCCCTGCCGGGCGTCACACCATCCTCGGCCTGGACCCGGGAATCCGCACCGGCGTCAAGGTGGCGGTGATCGACCCCACCGGCAAGGTGCTGGAGACCGACACCATCCACCCCCACCCGCCGCGCCGGCAGTGGGGCCAGGGCATCGAGCGTCTGGCGGAGCTGGCGCGGACTCACCGGGTCTCCCTGGTGGCCATCGGCAACGGTACCGCCTCGCGCGAGACGGAAAAGCTGGTCAGGGAGCTGACCCGCCGCCACCCGGAGCTGAAGCTGCGCCACCTGGTGGTGAGCGAGGCGGGCGCCTCGGTCTATTCCGCCTCGGCGCTGGCCTCGGCCGAGCTGCCGGAGCTGGACGTGAGCCTGCGCGGCGCCGTCTCCATCGCCCGCCGGCTGCAAGACCCCCTCGCCGAGCTGGTGAAGATCGAACCCAGGTCCATCGGCGTGGGGCAGTACCAGCACGACGTGGACCAGGTGAAGCTGGCCCGCGCCCTGGACGCGGTGGTGGAGGATTGTGTCAACGCCGTGGGGGTGGAGGTGAACACCGCCTCCCCCGCCCTGCTGGCGCGGGTCTCGGGCCTGGGGCCGGCGCTGGCCGAAGCCATCGTCGCGCACCGCGACCGCCACGGCCCTTTCCGCAGCCGGAAGGCGCTGCTGGAGGTGCCGCGCCTGGGACCCAAGACCTTCGAACAGGCAGCGGGCTTCTTGCGCATCCGCGACGGCGACGATCCGCTGGACGCCAGCGCAGTCCACCCGGAAGCCTACGGCGTGGTGGAGCGCATCGCCCGCGACCAGGGGCGCGAGGTGCGCAGTCTCATCGGTGACCGCGCCTTCCTGCGCAGGCTCGATCCCAAAAAGTACACCGACGACCGCTTCGGCCTGCCCACGGTGATCGACATCCTGGCCGAACTGGAGAAGCCGGGCCGCGACCCCCGGCCGGAGTTCCGCACCGCCAGCTTCCAGGAGGGGGTGGAAACCCTGGAGGACCTGGAGCCCGGCATGGTGCTGGAAGGGGTGGTGACCAATGTCACCGACTTCGGCGCCTTCGTGGACATCGGCGTCCACCAGGACGGCCTGGTGCACATCTCGGCGCTGTCGCGCCGCTACGTGAAGAACCCGCGCGAGGTGGTGAAGACCGGCGAGCTGGTGAAGGTGAAGGTGATGGCGGTGGACCTGCCGCGCAAGCGCATCTCGCTCTCCATGCGGCTCGACGACGACCCCCGCGGGCAGCGTGAAGGGAAGAAGCGGCAACCGAAGCGCAAATCCAGGGAACAGCCGCGTGGCGCCATGGCCGACGCCCTGCGCGCCGCCATGAAGGGGTAGCCGCGCCTACACCGCCAACAACTGCTCCCGGTACCAGGCCAGCTCGGCGATGGAC
>JALVUB010000155.1 GCA_027023915.1 Sedimenticola sp. | reverse complement strand
GCTTGGCGGCGAGCCGCTTCTGTCGCCGCTTTGGGAGAATCGGCCACCTCGCCCGGCGGCACTGGGATGCCATATTCGGAAAAGAGCGACTTGGCTTGGTATTCGTGCAGGTTCATATCGAAATTTCTTTCATGATTTCAGGTTTCATTTGCTTTCGGCGCGGAGCAATGGTACCAAAAGCCGCTTCACCCCAGGATCAACTTGATTCCCACCAGGATCGAGATCACTTCAAAGGCCCGCTTTATCCAACGGTTTCCTTTGGAAATGGCCAGGTGGGCACCGCCATAGCCACCCAACAGGGAACCGGCCAACAGCGCCGGCAGCCAGCTCCATTTGATATCACCCAACATCCCTAGGGTAAGGGCGCCGGTGCCGTTCCAGAAGAGCCCCACCAACACCAAGGTATAAGCCACCGCTCTTTTGTAATCCAGCCCGAACCAGCGCACCAACCACAGAGTGACAAAAAGCCCGGTGCCGGAAGTGAGAGAACCGTTGAGCACTCCGAGAAAAAACAGCACTGTGCCTCCAACCACCATGCCCCGCTGGTCGCGATGGCTGGGCTGATAGTGCTGGCCGAGCTGACGCCGCATTCCCGAATAGATTCCCAGCCCCAGGGTAAGGCAGCCCAGCGCGATCTCCGCCCAGCGTCCCGGCACCTGTAAGATCAAGCTGGCGCCCAGCACAACGCCAGGCAAGCCGGTGGCTAGAACGAATAAGGTAAAGCCGCGTTCAAGGGTGTCCTCGCGCAGGTGGCGCAGGGTTGCGCCCACGCCCAGGGCGACCGAGGCCACCTTGTGCGTGGCCAGGGCCACCCCAAAAGGCAGCCCCAGAAAGATCAACACCGGCAGTTGCAGCAGACCGGCACCACCACCGGAAAAAGCGGAAAAGAGGTTGGCCGCCAATGAGACGACGAATAGAATGAGCTGATCCAAGGGGTAAAAGCTGACGTTTTCCACACCAGTTGACAGTGTACGGCAAAGAGATCATGCGCATCTTCGTTTTTCTGCTTCTTTCTCTGGTTCTGAGCCTTCCCGTTTCTGCCCGCCTCTACCGTTGGGTGGACGACCAGGGGCATGTCCACTATTCCGACCATTTGCCAACCACTGCGGTAAAAAAAGCCCACGAAGAGTTGGACGAACACGGCATGGTGGTAAAAAAGGAAGGACGCGCCAAGACGCCCGAAGAAATCGCGCGCGAAAAGGAGCTTGCAAGGTTGCGCGAGGCGCAACGTCACCAGGCTGAAGAACAACAGGCCAAGGATCAACTGTTGCTCAAGACCTATCGAAACGAAGACGAGATCATCCTTGCCCGGGACGGCAAGCTGGCCACCTATGACGCCCAGATCCGCATTGCGCACACCAACATCGATCGATTCAAGAATCGTCTGGAAACACTGAAAAAACGGGCGGCAGCTATTGAACTCAAGGGCCGCCGGGTGCCGGTGAACCTTCAACGCGACCTGGACAATACCCGCGCCCAAATCAAGCAGAGCTATGCCTCCATCTTGCGGTTGGAACACGACAAGGACAAGATCCGCAAGCAGTACGCCGCCGATCTGGACCGCTTCCGGGAACTGAAGGCGTTGAAGAAAAAAGCGATGCCGGAAAGCGAACAGGCCAAGCGCGACCGGCTGGCGCGGGAGGCCATGGTGAAAACAGAGATCGTCTGCAAGCCCCCGGTGGACTGCGACCAGGCGTGGCGGCGGGCACGTGCCTACGCCAAGGCCCAGGCCACCACCTCTGTCTATGTGGACACGGCCCGTCTCTTCATGACCCGTCCGGCTCGCGGTGACAATGAAATCAGCCTGTCGCTCTCCCGCCTGCAACCCAACCCAGGCGAGCCTGAAATCATCTTTCTCGACGTGGGCTGCATGAACCAGACTCCCGGCGAGACGCTCTGCCGTTCGCCCATGGCGGAAGTAATCCGCGCCGGTTTCCGATCGGCGGTATTGGGCGCGCCGCAAAAAACCAAACGTCCGTAATCAAGGATCAGTTGAACAGCGCCTGTTCCAGCAAGGCCCATTGGACCTCCCAATCGGCCAACGGTGAACGGGTAAACCTGCTGCGCAGCCACTGGTGCATGCGACCTTCCACCTGCGCCACCAGCAAGCCGGCGGCCTCTTCGGGAGAGGTGCGCAGCTCCGCGTCCTGGCGCAATCTGGACTCGCGCAACAGTTGCCTAAACTGAGTTTCGACGCGACCGAAAAAGTTGTCGATACGATCATGGAGGCGCGGTTGCTCACCCACCAGGGCATCGCCCAACAACACCCGCACGATTCCCGGATTGCGCTCGGTAAAGGCCAACATCAGATAGAACACCCGGGCACAGCGCTGGCGCGTCTCCCTCCCCTCTTCCAGGATACGGTTGATACTGCCGAAAACCCCTTTTTCGGCAAATTCGATGAGCGCCTCGAACATGCGCGCCTTGCTGGGAAAGTGACGGTAAAGGGCCGCTTCCGAAACCCCCAGCGACGCGGCCAGGCGGGCGGTGGTTATGCGCGATCCCGGCTGCGACTCGAGCTCCCGCGCCAGAGCCTCCAGGATCTCCTGTTTTCTGGATGAAGAGCGCGCCACGTCAGCGGATGAGGGTGCCAATGCCCTCGTCGGTGAACAGTTCCACCATTACCGCGTGCTTCACCCGCCCATCGATGATGTGGGCGGAAGTGACACCGCCGCGTACCGCTTCCAGGGCGCAACGAATCTTGGGCAACATGCCGCCGTGGATGGTGCCGTCGGCAATCAGCTCGTCCACCCGAGCGGTACTCAGGCCGGTAAGCAGCTCGCCCTCCTTGTTCAGCAGGCCAGGGGTGTTGGTAAGCAAAATCAACTTTTCGGCACCCAGCACCTCGGCCACCTTGCCGGCCACCAGATCGGCGTTGATGTTGTAGGAGTGTCCGTCCTCTCCCACGCCGATGGGCGCGATCACAGGAATAAAGTCTCCTCCCACCAACATGTCCACCACAGACACATCGATGCTCTCCACCTCACCCACGTGGCCGATGTCGATTAGCTCCGGCGGCGCGTCCCCTTCACTCTGGCGGGTGACGCGCAGCTTGCGGGCACGAATGAGATCGCCATCCTTACCGGTGAGCCCCACAGCGGAGCCGCCGTGGCGGTTTATGAGATTGACAATCTCCTTGTTCACCAAGCCGCCGAGCACCATCTCCACCACGTCCATGGTCTCGGCATCGGTAACCCGCATGCCGCTGACAAACTCACTCTCCTTGCCCAAGCGCTTCAGCAGGTTGCCGATCTGAGGACCACCGCCATGCACCACTACGGGATTGATGCCCACCGTCTTCATCAACACCACATCGCGGGCAAAGCTCTCCTTGAGCGCGTCGTCCACCATGGCGTTGCCACCATATTTGATGACCACGGTGCGGTCGCGAAAACGGCGGATATAGGGCAGCGCTTCGGAGAGCACGCTTGCCACCCGGGCTGCCGCTTCTGCGGAAAGGCTCATGTTGCCGGCTCCTGATCGGTCTGGAGGAGGCGCAAGATGGTATCAGAAGGGAAGCGTTATTTCCGGCACGGCGTTCTGAAGCCACTGACGGAATTGCTGCTGCACCTGATCCATGGCTGCCTGGTCCTTTGCCTCGAAACGGAACACCAGCGCGGAACCTGTGATGGATGGCCGCACCAGACCCCAGGTGTCCGGAAACTCCACCCGCGCTCCGTCAAGATCTTCCACCTCGGCACCGCTGGAAGCACCCTCCCGGGTGACGGTTTCGACCGCTTTTTGCACCGTTTCCGGCGTTGTTTCCACCGTGTAAAGCGGCGTGAGCAACGTGTCACCCTGCAAGGATTCGAAATAGGCCGATGCCGGCACCCCTTCCATGGTTATGAGCTCGAGAATTCGCCCGGCAGCGTAGAGCGCATCATCAAAACCGTGCCAACGATCCCGCAAATAGAAATGCCCGCTGCTCTCTCCCGCCAGCATGCCCTGACTTTGGTTCAACCGCGCAATCATGCGGGCATGACCGGCGCGTTCCATAATGGGCCGCCCACCATTTGAAAGTATGAATTCGGGCAACCGGGACGAGCTGGCAGCGTCATAGATCACATCAGCGCCAGGGTGACGACGAATGACATCGCCCGCAAGCGCCATGAGGAGCAGATCAACAGGCACCAACCGCCCTTGTTCATCCACCAGTGCCAATGCACCGCCATCGGAATCAAAAGCAATTCCCAGACTGGCGCCTTGATCCCGCACAATGCTGGACAGTGCTTCCAGATTGGCCGGATTGGCCACATCGGGACCACGATTGGGAAAACCGGTAGCCAGTTCGCTGTATAGAGGAATCACCTCGCATCCCAAAGCCTCGAACATTTTTTGGGCAAGGTCGCCGGTCACCCCATTGCCGGCATCGATCACTACCCGCAGCCGTTCCAGCACATGCAGATCTTCGCGCGCCCGCTCCAGGTAGGCGTCGGACAGATCACGCTGTTCGATCAAGCCCTGTCCCGAGGCCAACGGCCCTTCAAGGATGCGCTTGCGCAAGCCCAGCAACCCCTTCCGGCCCAACGGTCGACCGGCAAGAATGATCTTGAACCCACTCCAGTCAGCCGGACTGTGACCACCGGTGACCACCACGCCAGAACCGCCCTTCTCGGCCACCGCCCGATAGAGCAGTGCCGCCGGGGCCGCGCCCAGATCCACCACATCACACCCGGTCGCCAGTACACCCACGCTGAACGCACAGCTCAGCTGTTCGCTTTCTTTTCTGTTGTCCCGACAGATGAAAAGCGGGCCGCCGCCTGATTCCGTCACAAGGGTACCCACACCCAGGCCGATGGCACGCGCCGCCTCCTTACCCAGCTCTTTATTCGCCACGCCACGAATGACACCAGCGCCGAAAAGCTTCTCCGGCAATTGCGCGGGATCGCCACCCCACCCCTGTTTCTGTCGCTTCTCGCTTGCGGACGCTGCCTCCAGCTCACGCTTCCGTTTGTGGGCCTCACGTCGCGCCGCTTTCTGAGCCGCATAGGCCGCCTGGGCGTAACGGGTCAGCAGCTCCACGGCGGGCTGGGCCTCCTCCAGTTTCGGCACCGGCGTGTGGGTGCCACTGCGTTTGAGCGTGGCGCCCACCAGATTGACCATCATATTCATGTCGTAACGACAGTCGGCTGCCAACCGCCGATAGGTGAAATAGGCACCCAGCAGCAGCAAAAAACCGCCTCCCAGGCCCACTGCCAACAGTTGCAGGGGCAACTGGTTCACAGCGGAAGGCAGCGAGTAACGCAACTGCCATGAGCTGTTACCGATCTTGAGCGCCTGATCGAGAGAATCGTCGGCCGGCGGTCCACTTGCGGCGATCCGCACCCGCGCGCCGCCGTAGTTCTGCTCCAGCACCAAACTGAAATCACGCGGCTGTAATCTGGAAAACTGCTGCTGCAGAAACTGGGACGGATAGACAGCCAACAAAAGGCCCAGCACCTTCTCGACGTCCTTGACTGGAACAGCCATGAGTACCCGTAGCCCGCTGCCCCCCCGGGCCACTTGTACTGGCACCGCTTCGCCTTTCTCCAAGGCCTTCTGGGAAAGTTCCGCGGCTGCATAGCTACCGCCCACCGCCTTGAGCAACTGCTCGTCACCAAGACCGGCGGGCACAGGAATCACTTCCAGCGCGTCCGGCAACCTTGTCGCCATGCGCTTGCGCAATGTTTCCAAGGCACCGGCGTCGCCTTGTGCCAGGGCCTGCCGTGTTTCGGTCTCACCGGCCAAAATCCTCAACATGCCCAGGCGGTCATTTATCACCCCCTCCACTTGGTGTTGCAGCGACCGCGCCACCATTTGCGCCAGGCCGCCCAGGCGCTCTTTCCCTGCCTGAGTGTTCAACCAGCCGGCCCCGAAAGCGGCGAGGACAGGAATCAACACGGCCAACACCTTCAGCGGCAGAAAATAGAAGAATATCGGCCGGGACTTTTTGTTTCTCTCCTGCTGGGCAGCCGGCTGCTGCTTCTGTTCTTCCTGCTTCTCTTCCTTCTGCTTTTTCTTTTTCCAGCCAATCAAGTTTCTTCACCCCCTGCTGAAAATGCGACTTCAGCCACCAGTTTCACCAGCACCTCGGCCAGACGTGGCTTTGCCTGCATCTCCAGGCTTCGACGCCCGCCTTTCCAGATGACTTCGAGGGCATTTCGCGCCACATCGAAACCCAAGCCTTCCCCCACCCGATTGGCCGCGATCATGTCCACGCCCTTGGTTTCCAGCTTTTTTCGTGCGTTTTCAACCAGATTCCGTGTTTCAGCAGCAAACCCCAGGGTAAATGGCGGTGCTTCCAGAGCCGCCACTTCGGCCAGCAGGTCTGGATTGGGAACCAGTTCCAATCGCAGTATATCGGAAGACTTTTTGATTTTGTGATCCTGTTTGCGTTGCGGACGATAGTCAGCCACCGCCGCGCAGGCGACAAAAATATCCTGGTCTTCGATGACGCTCATGACAGCGTTCCGCATCTCCATGGCGGTTTCCACATCAATCCGCTGTACGCCCGGCGGGGTCTCCAGCGCCACCGGCCCACTCACCAGAGTGACCCGAGCGCCCTGTCTGACAAAAGCGTCGGCAAGGGCAAAGCCCATCCGCCCCGAACTACGATTGGTGAGATATCGCACCGGATCGAGCGGCTCCCGCGTGGGGCCGGCGGTGACCAGCACCCGCTTGCCCACGAACAGCCCACCGGTTTCAATACGCCGCAGAATTTCTGCCGGTTCACTCATGCGTCCCAGCCCATTGTCGCCACAAGACTGCCTCCCCTCGTCAGGACCGATGAAACGAACGTCCCGCTCTTTCAACAAACGAATATTCGCCTGAGTGGCGGGGTGCCGCCACATGGCCTGATTCATGGCGGGCGCCACCATCAGGGGCGCTTCTGTGGCCAGACAAAGGGTGGTCAAAAGATCATCGGCAAACCCTTGCGCCAACCGAGCGAGAAAACCGGCGGTGGCCGGTGCCACCAGCACCAGTTCCGCCCAACGCGCCAGTTCGATGTGGCCCATGGCCGCCTCATGCCCGGAATCGAAAAGATCGCTGCGCACTGGATTGCCACTGAGAGCCTGAAAGCTCAAGGGGGTGACAAAACGGGTGGCGGAAGAGGTCATCACCACCCGCACATCAGCCCCCGCATTGCGCAGCAGGCGCACCAGCTCGCAACTTTTGTAGGCGGCAATGCCGCCGGTAATGCCGAGCAGCACCCGCTTGTGGGAAAGCGACATGAAAACTCCTGTAATATCAGGGGATCTCGAAAAATTGCCATCCCAGCAATTTTTCTCCACGCAAACCGAAAATGCGGTTTCCGGTTTGCCACATTTTGAATCACTTGCATGATTGAAAATGACGGGGCTTCCCTTTCCCGCGCGGGCACCTCGAATTTTTCGAGGTGCCCATCGGTTCAGGGAAGGATATAACGACGGCGCTTCACCGCAAAACGTCGATCC
>JALVUB010000154.1 GCA_027023915.1 Sedimenticola sp. | reverse complement strand
GAACATCGGCGCCCGGCGGCTGCACACGGTGATGGAACGGCTGCTGGAGGAGGTCTCCTTCCTGTCGCGGGAGCTGGAGGGGCAGACGGTGGTGGTGGACGACACCTACGTGGACAACCACATCGGCAACCTCTCCGAAGACGAGGATCTGAGCCGGTTCATCTTGTGAAATCCTCGCCCCGATAGTGTGGAATCAACCACAGAGACACAGAGCATTCAACCGTAGGAGGCGCGTCCCCGCGCCGAACGACAAAGGCATTTCCGCCATGGTGGGTTCGCGGCGGGGACGCCGCTCCTACGAGGCGACAAACCAGACGATCTCTGGCGCAAATGACCGGCTGCCTTGGGGCATAATGGCGCCATCGCAACGTCATCCGAGGAAAGAGGAAGATGTCCCATCCCATTCCCACCGAACTCAACCTCCACCGCCTTTCCAAGGTGCTGGAGATCACTTTCGACAACGGCGAGTCCTTCAAGCTGCCTGCCGAGTACCTGCGCGCCTGGTCCCCCTCCGCCGAGGTGATGGGTCACGGCCCCGGACAACGCAAGGTGCCCATCGGTATCGAAAACGTCAACATCGACCAGATCGAACCGGTGGGCAACTACGCCATCACCATCCACTTCGACGACGGACACAACACCGGAATCTACTCCTGGGAAACCCTGTATAATCTGGGGAAGAACTACGAGGCGCTGTGGAACCGGTATCTCGAGGAGCTGAAGGAGGCCGGCTATACCCGCAAGGATCCCGAGTCCCAGGCTTGACCTGTAGGTCGGGCTTCAGCCCGACGAACCTTGCGGCAAGGCTTGGAGGCCGGTGGGGGCTTCTTCCTGGCGGGGTTTCGGCAGCAGGGAAGCTGCCGCAAAGCCTACAGGGATGTATTCACGGCGTCCCCGCCAGGAAGAAGCCCCCACCGGCCCCGCGAATGGATTGAAACCAGGCACCCGGTCTGTCGGGCTGAAGCCCGACCTACAGGTATCGGGTTCTGTGATTGGGGGTGAGCCCCACAAACGAGGTCGACATGAACCACGCAAGCGAAGAGACCCATTTCGGCTTCCGCAAGGTGGCGAAGGAGGAGAAGGCCACCCTGGTGAAGGGGGTGTTCGACTCCGTGGCCTCGCGCTACGACCTGATGAATGACCTCATGTCCTTCGGCATCCACCGCCTCTGGAAACGCTTCGCGGTGGAGCTGGCCGGCGTGCGCGCGGGACAGAAGGTGCTCGACCTGGCCGCCGGCACCGGCGACCTGGCGGAACGCTTCGCCGGCCTGGTGGGCCCCGAGGGGCTGGTGCTGATGACCGACATCAACGCCAGCATGCTGCGCACCGGGCGCGATCGCATGCTCGACCACGGCCGCGCCGGCAACGTCCAGTACGCCCAGGTCAACGCCGAGCAGCTCCCCTTTCCCGACAACACTTTCGACTGCATCACCATCGGCTTCGGCCTGCGCAACGTCACCGACAAGCAGAAGGCCCTGGAAGCCATGTATGCCGCCCTCAAGCCCGGCGGGCGCGCGCTGGTACTGGAGTTCTCCCACCCGGTGAGCAGGCCGCTGCAGAAGGTCTACGACCTCTACTCCTTCACCCTGCTGCCGAAGATGGGCAAGCTGGTGGTGAACGACGAAGAGAGCTACCGCTACCTGGCCGAGTCCATCCGCGTCCACCCCGACCAGGAGACCCTCAAGACGATGATGGAGCAGGCCGGCTTCGAGCGCTGCGACTACCACAACCTCACCGGCGGGGTGGTGGCCATCCACCGGGGCTTCAAATTCTGATTACCCATGAGCACCCGTGACCTCGCCCTCGCCTCCCTGGAGAAAGCGGTCAACGCCCTGCTGGCCCTCGACCCGCTGGCCATGGAACGGCTGGCCCGCCACCACGGCAAGGTGATCGGCATCCACCTGCGCGGCCCGGAGATCACCCTCTACTTCGTTCCCGACGAGAAGGGCCGCCTGCAACTGCTGGGCGACATCGAGGGCGAGCCCGACGCCCTCCTCAGCGGCTCGCCGCTGGACCTGGTGCGCTCCGGCGATACCGAGGAGGGCAGCCGCCAGCTCTTTGCCGGCAGGGTCGCCATCAGCGGCGACACCGCCCTGGCCCACGACTTCGGCGCCACCCTGGCGGAGCTCGACATCGACTGGGAAGAGCAGCTGTCAAAATTCACCGGCGACCTGGTGGCCCACGAGCTGGGCAGCGCCGGTCGCCACCTCAAACGCTATGCCGAAGAGACCGGCGACCGCCTGGCCCGCGACCTGGGCGAATACCTCACCGAGGAGGCGCGCCTGCTACCCACCGCCGCGGAAGTGGAAGAATTCATCGAACAGGTGGATGAGCTGCGCGACGACGCCGAGCGGCTGGAGGCGCGGGTGAAGCTGCTGGAACGGAAACTGGGGAAAGCGGACGGATGATCCCCCTGCGCCAGGGGCTGCGGGTGGCCCACATCACCTGGGTGCTGCTGCGCAACGGGCTGGACGAGTTCATCCTCGCCGCCCACCTCTTTCGTCCCATCCGCTTCTTCCGCTTTCTCTCCCCCTTCTACTGGCTCCAGCGCGGCCAGCGTCCCGGCTATGGCGTGCGCATCCGCCGCACCCTGGAGGAGCTGGGCCCCATCTGGGTCAAGTTCGGCCAGATTCTCTCCACCCGCCGCGACCTGCTCCCCGACGAGATCGCCGAGGAGCTGGTCAAGCTCCAGGACCAGGTGCCCCCTTTCCCTGGCAGCGAGGCGCGCCGCATCATCGAGGCGGCCCTGGGCGACGAGGTGGGCCACCTCTTTGCCCGCTTCGACGAACAGCCCCTGGCGTCGGCCTCCATCGCCCAGGTCCACGCCGCCACCCTCCACGACGGCACCGAGGTGATCGTCAAGGTGGTGCGCCCCGGCATCGAGAAAGCCATCCGGCGTGACATCGAGCTGATGTACACCCTGGCGCGGCTGGCGGTGCGCTATTCGAAGGAGGCGCGCCGGCTGCGGCTGGTGGAGGTGGTGCAGGAGTACGAAAAGACCATCTTCGACGAGCTGGACCTGCTGCGCGAGGCGGCCAACGCCTCCCAGTTGCGGCGCAACTGGCTCGACAGCGAGATGCTCTACATTCCCGAGGTCTACTGGGACTACTGCCGCCGCGAGGTGCTGGTGATGGAACGCATCCACGGCACTCCGGTGGACCAAGTGGAAGAACTCAAGCGGCAGGGCATCTCCATGGCGCTGCTGGGCGAGCGCGGCGTGGAGATCTTTTTCACCCAGGTGTTCCGCGACAACTTCTTCCACGCCGACATGCACCCCGGCAACATCTTCGTGGCACCCGACGGCCGCTACATCAGCGTCGATTTCGGCATCATGGGCACCCTCACGCGAGAGGACCAGCGCTATCTGGCCGAGAACCTGCTCGCCTTCTTCCACCGCGACTACCGGCGGGTGGCCGAGCTGCACGTGGAGTCGGGCTGGGTGCCGCCCGGCACCCGGGTGGAGGAGTTCGAGGCGGCCATCCGCACCGTGAGCGAGCCCATCTGGGAGAAGCCCATCGCCGAGATCTCCTTCGGCCACTTCCTGCTGCGCCTGTTCCAGACCGCGCGCCGCTTCGACATGGAAGTGCAGCCGCAACTGGTGCTGCTGGAGAAGACCCTGCTCAACATCGAGGGACTGGGGCGGATGCTCTATCCCGAACTGGACCTGTGGGCCACCGCCAAGCCCTTCATGGAGCGCTGGCTGGCGGAGCAAGTGGGGCCCAGGGCCTTCCTGCGCCGGGTGAAGGAGAGCGCGCCCCAGCTCTCGGAAGAACTGCCCGAGGTGCCCCACCTGGCCTACAAGGTGCTCAGCCAGGCGGCGGAAGGGAAGCTCACCATCAACTGGAAGTCGAAAGAACTTCAGCAGCTACGCCGTGAAATGAAAGAAAGTCACAGGCAGCAGCGTCACATACTGGTAGGCGGCACTTTCTTTCTGGGCGCCATCCTGCTGGGCGGCATGGGCTCACCCCTCATTTCAGACACTCTGCTGCCCTGGGCCAGCGGCGGATTGGGCTTGGCGGGCCTAGTGGTGGCCGCCCGCGGGTTGCGGGGTTGATTTCGAAGGCACTTTCTTCACCTCCTTGCTCCACACTTCAGCGCGCACCAGCTCCGAAAGCTTGATATAGGCGCTCAGAACACCGCCCTGCAAATGGCGCTCCACCACCGCCACATGCTTTCCCACTTTGACCAGTATTCCCTCGCGCACCGGGTCTCCCCGCTCCTGCAGACGCACCCTCGAACCCAGATAACGCTTCAGTTCGCCGGGCGTTACCCGGCGGAATCCCCAGTGAACCACTGTGCGGGACGCGGAAAAGCTTCCTGCCCCCTGGGAAAACCGTCCCGCCGGCGCCACGGTGTTGATGAAGGTCAACGGGGTGCCGTTGATTCGCGCCGCCAGGCCCAGCTTGTCGCCAAGCCGGTCCGGTCGCCCCAGGGAAAGCAACGCCAAATTCACCGGCATGGGCGGCGACAGCTCCACTTCCAGCTCCCCCCAGTCCTGGAGGTAATTCCTGACCACCATTTTCGATTCAGGCGTAAGCTCGAGTCCCACCCACGCCAGTTGGAAATTCAACCGTTGAAAAAGCCTTTCGGCACCACCCATATTGCAATCGTTGACCAGCATGCGGCCGAAATGGGGCTCCACCCTGGCGGTGAGCTTGAGATGTGACAGCAGCGCGCGAGAGGGATCGTTCTCACGAAAAGCGGCTTCGGTGAAGTTCTTCAGCATCGAGGCCACCACCAATCTTCCCAGGCCGTGAAACTCCAACTCGCCCTCGCTTCGCAGCGAAGCGGCGGAAGGATCGAATCGGTAGCGGATCAGGACATCTCCGTCCAGCGCTTTGAGACCAAGTTTGCGAAACAACCCCGGCGTCACCCCTTGCCCAGGCTCACAACTGCCGCCACCGCCGGCGGACAACGGCAGATGAATTCCCTCGATACCAAGCAGAAGTCGTTTGGGTGGCGCCAAGCCGGAGAGCGGATTGTGGCCCGCCAGATACTGGTAGACCGCCGGCCCACGCAACACAACCCAACGGGCTTGCAGCGGTTCAGGAAAAGCGGGAACAGGCAGGCGCAGCCCCGAAAGCTCCACGCTGCCCAACAGAGAGGTTTTCAGGCGGTCATATTTCAGGAAAGCGGAGAATGCCTGCAGACGGTGGTGGACATAGAAATAGAAACCCCAGTGGGCAAGCACGACCAACAGCAGCGGCAGACCAAGAAGCCATAGCCACCACCGTGGCCCGCGCCGTCTCATCGTCCCTGGGGTTCAGGCCGCATAAGAGGCTCCTCCACTGAGCGACGTGCTTCTTCACCAAGCAACTTCTCAACCAGGGCCAGGGCGAAATCCATGGCGGTGCCCGGCCCCCGCGAGGTGATGACACCACCATCCGCCACAACCGGTTTTTGCAACAGGCGGGTGGAAGGCAACTCCATCGCCTCCAGCACACCGGGGTAGGAGGTGGCCTCGCGTGATTCCAACAATCCAGCAACCGCCAGCACCTTGGGCGCGGCGCAGATGGCTGCCGTATAACGGCCCTCGCGCGCCATCCGTTGCAGCAGCTCGCGGATGCGCGAATCGTTCTCCAGATGGTCGGCGCCGGGCAGTCCGCCGGGCAACACCACCATGTCGAAATTTTCGGACACCACCTCGTCCAGGGTGGTGTCAGGCAGCAACACCACGCCACGGCTGCACTTCACCGGCCCCTCTTTCAGGCCGGCGGTGACCACCTCGATGCCGGCCCGCCGCAGCAGATCAATGATGGTGACGGCTTCCAGCTCTTCACATCCTTCCGCCAGAGGTACAAGTACTCTTGCCATGATGCTCTCCTCGTTCAATGCCGGGAGTCCGCAAAAACAGCCAGGCCCCGAAGCAGATTGATGGCCTCGTTCAGCTCGAAATCCTTTTTCAACAGTTTGTCAGTGTGCTTGCCCTTGCTCTTCCTGCGCGCGGAATGGCCATTGGGATTGGCGAGGTGGTCGGCCAGATCCGCTTCGCGCAGATGGTAGGGGCTCTGTTTCACTGGCTCCAGCTTCACCTTGTTAAGCACGATATCCGGCTCGATCCCCTCGGCCTGAATGGAGCGTCCACTGGGAGTATAGTAGCGCGCCGTGGTCAGTTTTATGGCGATTTTGTCACTAATTGGAATGACGGACTGTACCGAACCCTTACCGAAAGTGGTGCGCCCCATGATTACCGCGCGCTTGTGGTCCTGAAGGGCACCGGCAACGATCTCGGAAGCGGAAGCTGTGCCCTCGTTCACCAACACCACCATGGGCGCGCCGTGCAACTCGTCACCGGGCTGGGCCTTGAAGTCGAGGCGGGAAGACTTTTTGCGACCCTGGGTATAGACGATAAGCCCCTTGTCGAGAAAAGCGTCACTCACCGCCACCGCCGCCTGGAGCACGCCGCCGGGATTGTTACGTAGATCGAGCACCAGCCCGCGCAGCTGACCCCCGTTCTTATGCTTGAGCTTGCGCAGCGCGCGCAGCAGTTCCTGGGGCGTGGGCGACTGAAACTGGGAAATGCGGATGTAACCAAAGCCGGGCTCCAACAGCTTCCATTTGACGCTGGCCTGTTTGATGATGGCGCGCGTGATCTTGAACACCAGCGGCTTGGGCACGCCGTTGCGCTGCACGGTCAGCTTGATCGAAGTGCCCGGCTTGCCGCGCATGAGCTTTACCGCCTCGTCCAGGCTCATGCCTTTTACAGGCCGTTCATCGAGCCGGATAATGAGGTCGCCTGCCTTGATGCCGGCACGCTGGGCTGGGGTGTCGTCAATGGGCGAGATCACTTTGATAAAGCCGTCTTCCATGCCCACTTCGATTCCCAACCCGCCAAACTCGCCGGTGGTGCCTTCCTGCAGCGCTTTGTAGTCCTTCTCGTCCAGGTAGGCGGAATGGGGATCGAGCCCTTCGAGCATGCCGCGAATGGCGTGTTCGAGAAGATCCCTGTCGCTGACCGGCTCGACATATTCTTGCTTGATCTGCCCGAAGATATTGGCAAAGATGCGGAGCTCCTTGAGCGGCAGCCCTTCGTTCTTGGCATTGGCGGCGACCGGCAAAACCGCCACCAGCAGCAGGCAGGCGAGCCAGGCGGCGCATCTTCCCTTCTCAAAATATTTTTTCATCGAAGATCCTCAACCCGTTTTGCTGCCCTTGGGCCTTCGGCACCACTTCACCGGATTCACCGGCTTGCCGGCGTGGCGGATTCCAAAGTAGATGCCGGGATAGCTGAAACCCCCGCTGCGACCGGCGAAACCGATGGTCTCCCCCTCTTCAACCCAGTCGCCGACCTCTTTCAGAAGGCTTTGATTATGACCATAGAGGGTCGTGTAGCCGTCGCCGTGGTCGATGATGAGAAGCAAACCATAGCCCCTCAGCCAGTCGGCATAGGCCACCCGTCCCCCATGAACGGCTTTTACCGCGCGCCCTTCGGGCGCTTTGATTATAACCCCCT
>JALVUB010000153.1 GCA_027023915.1 Sedimenticola sp. | reverse complement strand
AGCCGCCACCCAGGGCCTGAGCGCCAAGGCGGTGGCGGCGATCAAGGCCGAGATTCTGGGGCTGGGCTGATGAAGATCATGCGAGTCAAGAGAATGGAGGCGGACATCGGGCCTGCCGGGCCAGCCCAGGCTACTATGCTGTGGTGGATCACTGGCGTTGACCCTCGCCGCGTTGTCGTTGCGGCAACAGCAACAGTCAAATGGGAAATGAAGCTGGGTGGCATTCGGATCGAGGGTGAAGCCAATGGCTCCAGAGAGCAGCGGGTGTACTGATGGCCAACTACCGCTGTCCCAAACGCACCTACGATCCCGAGGATCTGCTGCTGCCCTACCAGCGCTGCTGGCTGGAGGATCAGAGCCCCCTCAAGATTGCCGAAAAATCCCGTCGCACCGGCCTCACCTGGGCCGAGGCGGCCGATGCCGTGCTCACCGCCAGCGCCGCGCGGGGCGCGGGCGGCGCCAACCACTACTATGTGGGCTCCAACAAGGAGATGGCCATCGAGTTCATCGAGGCCTGCGCCCTGTGGACGCGCGCCTTCAACAAGGCCGCCTCCGACATCGAGGAAGAGGTCATCGAGGACGAGGACCGCGACATCCTCACCTTCAACATCAAATTCCCCAGCGGTTTCAAGATCCAGGCCCTCTCCAGCCGCCCCAGCAATCTGCGCGGCCGCCAAGGCAATGTCACCATCGACGAGGCCGCCTTCCACGACCACCTGGCCGAGGTGCTGAAAGCGGCGCTCGCGCTCACCATGTGGGGCGCCAAGGTGCGGCTCATCTCCACCCACAACGGCGCCGACAACCTCTTCAATGAACTGATTCAGGACAGCCGCGCCGGCCGCAAGCGTTACAGCATCCACCGCATCACCCTGGACGACGCCTGCGAGCAAGGGCTGTACAAGCGCATCTGCCAGATTCGCGGCCTCTCATGGAGCCAGGAAGCCGAAGACCAATGGAAAGCCGATCTTTTGCGCGACACCGCCACCCGCGAGGACGCGCTGGAGGAATACTACTGCGTGCCCAAACAGGGCGGCGGCGCCTATCTCAGCCGGGCGCTGATCGAGGCGCGCATGGTGGACGCCCCGGTACTGCGCTTCGAGGGCAGCGAGGAATTCAACACCTGGCCCGAGCCCCTGCGCCAGGCCGAGACCCGCGACTGGTGCGAGACCCATTTACGCCCCTTGCTGGCCGGCCTGAACCCCAAGCTGCGCCACTGCCTGGGTGAGGACTTCGGCCGCTCCGGCGACCTCACCGTGCTCGCCCCCATGACCATTGGCCAGGACCTGGTGCGCCGCGTGCCTTTCCTGGTGGAGCTGCACAATGTGCCCTTCACCAACCAGGAGCAGATCTTCTACTACCTGGTCGACCGACTGCCGCGATTCCAGCACGGGGCGCTGGACGCCCGGGGCAACGGTCAGTATCTGGCCGAGCAGGCGCGGTTCGCCTGCGGCGCGCGCATCAGCGCCGTCATGCTCACCCAGGGCTGGTATCTGGAGAACCTGCCGCGCCTCAAGGCCGCCTTCGAGGATGGCCTGATCGAAATCCCCCGCGATGCCGACGTGCTCGATGACCTGCGCGCCCTCCAAGTCATCAAGGGCGTTCCGCGCCTGCCCGAGGGCAAGACCGGCGAGCGGAAAAAGCGCCATGGAGACGCCGCCATCGCTCTCGCCATGGCCTGGTACGCCAGCGAACAGGCACCGGTGGAAATCGACTTTCAAAGCGCCGGGGCGCGGGCCGCCACCGC
>JALVUB010000152.1 GCA_027023915.1 Sedimenticola sp. | reverse complement strand
CGCCTGCGGCAGGTGGTGCACAATCTTGTGAAAAACGCTCAGGAGGCTGTTGGAGAAGCATCCGGTGGAGAGATCCGGGTGACCACCCGTCCCTGGCATCCTCCAGGTCAGGAGCGGCTTTTCGTGGAGGTGACATTCGAAGATAATGGCCCCGGCCTGCAAGAGGAGCAGGTGGGCCGGTTGTTCGAACCCTATGTCACCACCAAGGCGCGGGGCACCGGTCTCGGGCTGGCCATCGTGAAAAAGATCATTGAAGAGCATGGCGGCTATATAGAGGCGGGCAACAGACCCGAAGGTGGCGCCCGCTTTCTCATTCGCCTGCCGGTGAGTCGTGGCCTGCCGCCTGCCGAGGAGAGCAGCAGATGAGCGCACCCTACATTCTGGTGGTGGACGACGAGCCCGACATCCGCGAGCTGGTGCGGGACATCCTCGAGGACGAGGGCTATTCGGTCAGCGCCGCCGAAAATGGAGAGGCCGCCCGTGCCGCCCTGCGCCAACGCCGTCCCGACTTGATCCTGCTCGACATCTGGATGCCCGACATCGACGGTATCAGTCTGCTCAAGTCCTGGGCGGAAGAGGGGCTGCCCTGTCCGGTCATCATGATGTCGGGCCACGGCACCGTGGAGACGGCGGTGGAGGCGACCCGCCTGGGCGCCTACGACTTTCTGGAAAAGCCTCTCTCCCTCGCCAAGCTGCTGCTCACCGTGGAGCGTGCCCTGGAAGCCGAACGGTTGGCGCAAGAGAACGTGGGATTGCGCCGCCACGCCCAGCCAGTGGTGGAACCCGTGGGACGCAGCCAGGTGATGCTGCGCCTGAGGGAGCAGGTGAAGCGGGTGGCCCTGCACGACACCTGGGTGCTCATCTCCGGCGAGCCGGGCAGCGGGCGCGAGACCGTCGCCCGTTACCTGCATGCCAACAGCAGCCGCCGCGATCGCGCCTTCGTGGACGTGCGCGTGGGGGCCACCGCCGAAGGCGATTTCGCGCGCGAGTTCTTTGGCAGCGAGTCCGATGGCAAAATCCATTACGGTCGTCTGGAGCAGGCCAACGGCGGCATCCTTTTTCTCGATGAGGTGGCCGACATGGACCAGGCGGCCCAGGCCCAGCTTGCCGGCGCTTTCGAGACCGGCGAATTTCTGCGCCTGGGCGGCACCGAGCCGGTGAAGGTGGATATCCGCGTGGTGGCCGCCACGCGAAAAAATCTCCAGCAAGAGGTGGATGCCGGCAACTTCCGCGAGGATCTTTTCTATCACCTCAACGTGGTGCCCCTGGAGGTGCCGCCCCTGCGCGATCATCGCGAGGATGTGCCCGAGCTGCTTTCTTTTTATGTGGACTATTTCGTTGCCCACGAAAAGATGCCTTGGCGTCGCTTCAGCGTGGCGGCGCAGAATTTTCTGCGCAACCACGACTGGCCGGGCAATATTCTTGAACTGCGTAATCTGGTGCAACGTCTGTTGATTCTCTCCGCCGGGGAAGAGATTTCGCTGGAAGACGTGGAGGCGGCCATGGGCGCGGCGCGGCGCGAGCAGGGTGGCGGGTTGCCGGGCATCTCTTTCGACCAGCCTTTGCGCAAGGCGCGCGAGGACTTCGAGCGGGCCTATCTTGAATATCAACTCGACAAACACGATGGTAACGTCAGCCGCATGGCGCGGGAGGTAGGCATGGAGCGCACTCACCTCTACCGCAAGCTGCGAGGCGTCGGCATCGAAATCAAGGACAGGCGATGAAGATCATTATTCTGGGCGCGGGCCAGGTGGGGGCTTCCGTGGCGGGCAACCTCGCCAGCGAGGCCAACGACATTACCGTGGTGGATCAGGACGCGGAGCTGCTGCAAGCGCTTCAGGACCGCTACGACCTGCGCGCGGTGCGCGGCTACGCCGCTCATCCCGACGTGCTCAGCCAGGCCGGTGGCGACGACGCCGACATGCTCATTGCGGTGACCAACAACGATGAGACCAACATGGTCGCCTGCCAGGTGGCCTGGACCCTTTTCCATACCCCGCGCAAGATTGCCCGCGTGCGCGCCCCCGAGTATCACCGCCATCCGGCGCTGTTCAATCAGGGCGGGCTACCCATCGACGTGCTTATCAGTCCTGAGCAGTTGGTCACCGAATATATCGAGCGCCTGATACGCTATCCTGGCGCCCTTCAGGTGCTCGATTTCGCCGGGGGACTGGTTCGGCTGGTGGGGGTGAGGGCCTACGAAGGCGGCCCCCTGGTGGGGCATCAGCTGCGCGAACTCAACCAGCATCTCAACAAGGGCGAGGCGCGGGTGGCGGCCATCTACCGCGAGGGCCAGGCCATCCATCCGCGGGGAGACACCATCATCCAACATGGCGACGAGGTGTTCTTCATCGCCGCCGCCAGCAACATTCCCGAGGTGATGGCCGAGCTTGGGCGGGCGGAAAAACCCTATAAGCGGATCATCTTCGCCGGCGGCGGCAATATCGGCCGGCGGCTCGCCTCGCGGCTGGAGAAGGACTACAGCGTCAAGATCCTGGAGCGGGACCCGGAGCGGGCCGCTGCTGTTTCGGAGGCGTTACGGCGCACCATTGTGTTGCAGGCCGATGCTTCCGATGAGGAACTGTTGCTGGATGAGGGCATCGAGGAGGCCGATGTCTTCTGTGCCGTCACCAACGATGAAGAAGCCAATATTCTCTCCGCCATGCTGGCCAAGCGGCTGGGCGCCCGCACGGTGATGGCGCTTATCAATCGTGCTTCCTATGTGGAACTGGTGGAGGCGGGGCCCATCGACGTGGCCATTTCTCCCCAGCAGGCCACCATCGGCACCCTGCTCACCCATGTGCGGCGCGGCGACGTGGTGATGGTTCACTCCTTGCGGCGGGGCGCAGCGGAGGCCATCGAAGCGGTGGCCCACGGCGACCGGGAGGCCTCCCGGGTGGTGGGGCGCCGGGTGGACGAGGTGAAGCTGCCGCCGGGCGCCAGCATTGCCGCCATCGTGCGTGGTGACGAGGTGATTATCGCCCACCACGATATTGTCATTCAGGCCGAGGATCACGTGATTATCTTTTTGGTGGACAAGCGCCGCATTGGCGAGGTGGAAAAACTTTTTCAGGTGGGCGTCACTTTTTTGTGAACTTTTCTCCCGGTGGGCGGTCTCACCCCTTGCGAGATCGACAGAGCCTCGCTGGTTTTCTGACCATCAACACTCCCTTTGGTAACGGTGATGGCCGGCATGCGTGCGCATGCCGGCTTTTTTTTGGGTATCATTTGCCCGCTTTTCCATTTTCCGGGGTAATCAAATGAAAAAACCATCTTCCTTGCTGATGGTGGGGCTGGCTGTGCTCTGTGGCCCTGCTCTTGCCGGCGAGGCGGCGCTGGAGACGGGCAGCACCGCCTGGATTCTCACCGCCACCGCGCTGGTGCTCTTCATGACCCTGCCGGGCCTGGCGCTCTTCTATGGCGGCCTGGTGCGCGCCAAGAACGTGCTCTCGGTCATCATGCAGTGTTTTGCCATTGCCGGGGTGGTCTCCATTCTCTGGTTGGTGGCCGGCTACAGTCTGGCTTTCGGCGAAGGCAACAGCTTCATTGGCGACCTGGGCAAGGTGCTCATGGCCGGCGTGGGGCGCGATACTCTCAGTGGTTCCATTCCAGAATCGCTCTTCATGCTGTTCCAGATGACCTTCGCCATCATCACTCCCGCCCTGGTGGTGGGCGGTTACGCCGAGCGCATGAAGTTCTCCGCCATGCTGCTGTTCAGCGCCATCTGGCTGATGCTGGTCTATGTGCCGGTGACGCACTGGGTCTGGGGCGGCGGTTGGCTGCAGAAGATGGGGCTGTACGATTTTGCCGGCGGCGTGGTGGTGCATATCACCGCCGGGGTCGCCTCCCTGGTGGCGGCGCTGGTGATGGGGCCGCGGCGCGGCTTTCCCGCCAGCCCCATGATGCCCCACAACATGACCATGACCGCCACCGGCGCGGGCATGCTCTGGGTGGGTTGGTTTGGCTTCAACGGCGGCAGCGCCCTGGCGGCCGACGGCAACGCCGCCATGGCCATGCTGGCCACCCACATCGCCGCGGCGGCGGGTGCCATGACCTGGATGACCATCGAGTGGGTGCGCTTCGGCAAGCCCAGCGCGTTGGGCGTGGTCACCGGCATGGTGGCCGGCCTGGGCACCATCACCCCGGCCTCCGGCTTCGTCGGTCCCGGCGGCGCCCTCGTCATTGGCCTGCTGGCTGGTGGCATCTGCTTTACCGCAACCATGTATCTCAAGCAGGTGCTGAAGATCGACGACTCCCTCGATGTCTTCCCGGTGCACGGCGTGGGCGGCATGCTGGGCACCTTGTTGGCGGGTGTCTTCTCCGCCACCAGCCTGGGCGTTTTCAGCGGCTACGGTTTTGCCGACGGCATCCACAGCATGGGCGGCCAGATCAAGGTGCAGTTCATCGGCGTGGTCAGCGCCGTGATCTTCACCGCGGTGATGACCTGGGTCATCCTGAAAGTGGTGTCGGCACTGACCGGCGGCCTGCGGGTGGATGAGGAGCAGGAGCAGCAGGGTCTCGACATCAGCCTCCACGAGGAGCGGGGTTACGATCTGCTCTGATGGTTCTCCACAAGGCCAGGGACGGCCTTGATCGCGTTACTCCGTGTAACCGGCGGGGTTGTTCCGCTGCCAGCGCCAAGTGTCCTCGCACATCTGCTCGAGGCCGCGTTCCGCCTTCCAGCCCAGTTCGCGCTCGGCCAGGGAGGGATCGGCCCAGCAGGCGGCGATGTCGCCGGGGCGTCGGGCGATGATCTCGTAGGGGATCTCGCGGCCGCTGGCCTGGCGGAAGGCCTCCACCATCTGTAGCACCGAGTAGCCCTGGCCGGTGCCCAGGTTGTAGGTCACCAGGCCCGGCTGTTCCGCCAGCTTCTCCAGCGCCTTGAGGTGGCCCTGCGCCAGGTCCACCACGTGGATGTAGTCGCGCACGCCGGTGCCGTCGGGGGTGGGGTAGTCGTTGCCGAACACCGACAGCTTCTCCAGCCGGCCCACCGCCACCTGGCTGATGTAGGGCATGAGGTTGTTGGGAATGTCGTTGGGCGACTCGCCAATGCGCCCGCTGGGGTGGGCGCCCACCGGGTTGAAATAGCGCAGGATGGCGATGTTCCAGGCCGGGTCGGCGCGGTAGAGGTCGCGCAACATCTCCTCGATGATGAGCTTGGAGCGGCCGTAGGGATTGGTGGCCGAGAGGGGAAAATCCTCTTTTATGGGCAGCGAGGCGGGGTCGCCATAGACGGTGGCCGATGAGCTGAAGACGACGGTCTTAACCCCCGTGTCGCGCATCGCCATGAGCAGGTTGAGGGTGCCGCCGACGTTGTTCTCGTAGTACTCCAGCGGCTTCTCCACCGACTCGCCCACCGCCTTCAGGCCGGCGAAGTGGATCACCGCCTCCACCGGGTACTCTCGGAAGATCTCCTCCATGGCCGCCTTGTCGCGCAGGTCGGCGTGAATGAAGGTGAGCGCCTTGCCGGTAAGCTCCTGCACCCGTTCCAGGGCGGTGAAGCTGCTGTTGCTCAGGTTGTCCGCCACCACCACCTCGTAGCCTGCCTCGAGCAGCTCCACGCAGGTGTGAGAGCCGATGTAACCGGCGCCGCCGGTGACCAGGATGCGTTTCATGATCTCGCCAGGATGTTGCAGTCGTATGACCGGATTGTACCCGTGAAGCGGTGGGTGGGGCGGGGTTTTCGGGATGCCGATGAGGTGCTTTACCCTTCGAGTAACGGATTGGCCTGCAACTCGGCGTGGTAGGAGGAGCGCACCATGGGGCCGCTGGCCACGTTGGCGAACCCCATGGACTCGCCCAGCCGCCGCAGCTCCTCGAACTCCCGGGGCGTGACGAACCGTTTCACCGGCAGGTGGTCACGGCTTGGTTGCAGGTACTGGCCCAGGGTGAGCATGGTGACGCCGTGCTCGCGCAGGTCGGCCATCACCTGCTTTACCTCTTCCAGCTCCTCTCCCAGCCCCAGCATCAGGCCCGACTTGGTGGGCACCTCGGGATGGCGTTCACCAAAAGCCTTCAGCAGGCGCAGCGAACCCTGGTAGTCGGCGCCGGGGCGGCACTGGCGGTAGAGGCGGGGCACCGTCTCCAGGTTGTGGTTGAAGACATCCGGCGGCTCCGCGGCCAGCGCCTCCAGCGCCCGCGCCTCGCGGCCACGAAAGTCGGGCACCAGAATCTCCACCGTGGTGTCCGGCAGGTGACGGCGGATGGCGGCGATGCAGCGGCGGTAGTGGGCGGCGCCCCCATCGCGCAGGTCGTCGCGGTCCACCGATGTAATCACCACATACTTCAACTTCATCTCGGCTATGGCGCGGGCCAGCAGCTCCGGCTCCTCCGGGTCCCGGGGATCGGGACGGCCGTGGGCCACGTCGCAGAAGGGGCAGCGGCGGGTGCAGATGTCGCCCATGATGAGAAAGGTGGCGGTGCCGTGGGTGAAGCACTCTCCCAGGTTGGGGCACTGCGCCTCCTCGCACACCGAGGCCAGCCGGTGCTCGCGCAGAATGCGGCGGATGCGCCGCACCCCTGCACCCTGCGGCGCGCGGGCCCGAATCCAGGCTGGCTTGCGCGGCAGCTCGGCGGTGGTTTCCACCTTTAGCGGGATACGGCTCACCTTGTCGTGTCCCCGCTGGTGGCGGCTACCGGATTTGCGGGAAGGGGGGAGATAGTCGTTGGTCATCGGGTCGGGATAACGGCTGGAAACTCGTTGCCGGTTTGTCGGCGCTCCTCGTTGCCCGGAAAGCTGAAGCCGGTGGGTCGTGATAACCGCCAGGTTCGGCAAAGTCCCAGGTTTTCAGTCAGCGCTGCTCTGTTTACCGGCTATTTTGCCGCAACAGCGCTGTAATGTGCGTTTTTTTCTTTGACAGTACCGTAGTGTCCGGCCAGCGGGCCGAAATTTTCGATGCCTCCCAACCGCTCCAACGGGCTGGTCACTCCCTGTCCGCCCTTGTTCAACACGTGGGTGTAGATCATGGTGGTGGAGACATCCGCGTGTCCAAGCAACTCCTGAACCGTGCGGATATCGCTGCCTTGTTCCAGAAGGTGGGTGGCGAAGGAATGCCTCAAGGTGTGACACCCCACCCGCTTGTGTATGCCTGCCCGCGCGGCGGCCCGCTTTACCGCCCGTTGCACCGACGACTCGTGCAGATGGTGCCGGCGTATCTTGTCGCTGCGTGGGTCCACCGAAAGGCGTGCGCTGGGAAACACCCACTGCCAGCGCCACTCCCGACTGGCATTCGGGTATTTTTTCGCCAGCGCATTGGGCAGCAACACCTCGCCGTGACCGGCCTCCAGATCCTGTTGATGAAGCGCCCTGACCTTCTCAAGATGAGTCCGTAGCCGGTCCATCAAAGGTGCCGGAAAGGGAACCACCCGATCCTTTCCACCCTTGCCCCGCCGCACCGTGATCTGCCGATAATCGAAATCGAGATCCTGCACCCGCAGTCGCAGGCCCTCCATCAGCCGCATCCCGGTGCCGTACAGCAGCGAGATAATCAAACCGGGCACGCCGTTCGTTTGCGACAACATGTCAACAACGACTCCAAATGTCCCCTTTTCACCGGTTTGAGATGTCCGGTTTTCAACGATTTCAGCTTGGCTGACCAGGCCGCTTGAGGTCGCTCAGTCGCCTCC
>JALVUB010000151.1 GCA_027023915.1 Sedimenticola sp. | reverse complement strand
GGGCGCTTGCAGGCTGCCTGCCATGAGAGCGCCCATCCCCAGCATGGCGTAGAGGCCAGGCTGGACTCCCAGGGCCGGAAGCCAGCCGGCCAACAGATGGCCAAGGCCGCCGCCCAGCGTGGCGCCGATGAAAAATGAAGGGCCGATCATGCCGCCGGGCACGTTGAGCGCCGAGCAGGCGGAGGTGGCCAACAGCTTCACCAACGCCATCAACAGCAGGCCGCCCGCGGCATAGCCGCCCAGCAGGGTGGCGTTGATGGTGTCGTAGCCGATGCCCATCACCTCCGGCAGCAGGGCGCCGGCCAGGGCCACCGATGCGCCGGCGGCGGTCATCTGCAACTCCACCGGCCACGACCGGCTACGGCTGGCGATAAACTGCACCGACTGGATGAACCCGGCCGCTACCGCGCCAGCCACCAGACCCAAAACCACCACCAGCGGGATCTCCCTCAGGCTGCCCAGCTTCATCACAGGCACGGAAAAAACGGCGGCGTCGCCCAGCACTGCGTTGGAGACCACGGTGGCGCTCACCGCGGCAATAATGATAGGGATGAAGCTGGCCAGTTGATAATCCATCATCACCACCTCCAGGGTGAAGATCACCCCCGCCAGGGGTGTGTTGAAGGAGGCGGCGATGCCGGCCGCGGTGCCGCAGCCCACCAGGGTGCGCACGGCGTTGTAGGGCAGTTCCAGCTTCTGTCCCAACAGGCTGCCGGCGCTGGCGCCAAGAAAGATGTGGGCCCCTTCACGCCCCACCGAGTGGCCGCTCACCAGGGCGATGGCCACGCCGAAGAATTGCAGCCAGAAGCCGCGCGCGGTGAGTCGTCCCTGGTGGTAGGCCATGCGTTCGAGCACCCTCGCCACGCCCAACACCCAGAAGCCCTTGGAGAACCAGCGGAACATCAACGCCAGCGCCAGGGCGCCCAGCAGGGGAAAGAGCAGGCGGTCGGTGAGAGACAGGCTCTCGAATGCGTCTGGCGTACCGCCCGGAAGCAGCCACGCCTCAATGTGTTCCACCGAAAAACGGAACAGCACGATGATGCCGCCCGCCGCCAGGCCGGTTAGAAGCCCCATGAGCGCCAGTTGCAGCAGGGCGTCGGGCCGCGCCAGGTGCAGCCGGGTGGCTTCCAGGCGCTCGGAAAACCAGTGGTGCAGGGCTTGGAGCGGCTTCATGTCGGGATGGGTATAATCTCAAGCCTCGCGGAACAAGGATTGATGCCTGCCTGGGAGTCGGCCGGTGTTCGCTCGGCGGGTCTCGGCAGCAGGGATGCTGCCGCGAAGCCTCCATGGATGGATTCACGGCGTCCCGCCGAGTGAATGCCGGCCGGCTCCCCCGGGATGGCTCATGGTCCCGCGACTCCATCGCGGAACGATCTGCTTACGCTGTCGTTGCGTTGGCCCCATATTACCGGACTGCACCGTGAAGTTTACTGTCGATTCCTTTCGCGCCTGGGAGCGCAAGAAGATCACCCTGCTGGGCATGTCGGGGGTGGGCAAGACCTACATCTCCACCCTGTTGCGTCGCCACGACTGGTTTCACTACTCGGGCGACTACCGCATCGGCACCCGCTACCTGGACGAGCCCATCCTCGACCTGGTGAAGAAGGCCGCCATGGAGCAGCCCCTGCTGCGCGAGCTGCTGCGCCGCGACTGGATCTACATCCGCAACAACATCAAGGTGGACGACCTGGGGCCGGTGCTCAGTTTCGTCGGCAAGCTGGGCGATCCCGGGCGGGGCGGGGTGCCCCTGGAGGATTTCGTGCGCCGCCAGGCCCTCTACCGCGAGGCCGAAATCGCCGCCGTGCGCGACGTGCCCGAGTTCATCCGCAAGGCGCAGGAGGTGTACGGCTACCGCCATTTCATCAACGACATGGGGGGCAGCCTGTGCGAGCTGGACGAGCCGGGCGTCATCGAGCTGCTGGCCGAGCACACCCTCATTCTCTACATCAAGATCACCGACGAGGAGGAGGAGCGCAAGCTCATCGAGCGCGCCCAGTCGGCGCCCAAGCCGCTCTATTACCGGCCCGAGTTCCTGCGGAGCGAACTGAAGGTCTATCTGGAGGAGCGGGGGCTGGAGTATGCCGCCCAGATGGACCCCGACGACTTCACCCGCTGGATCTTTCCGCGCCTGTTCCACGCCCGCATCCCGCGCTACGAGGCTATCGCCCGGCACGGCTACACCGTCACCTCGCGCGAGCTGGCCCAGGTAGAGGACGAAGCGGGCTTCCTGGCGCTGCTCGAACGCGCCATCGAGCGGGAGGAGAGCTGAGATGCCCCTGGTCGCCCACAACGATCTGCCCACCTTCGAGCGGCTCCGGCAGGAGGGGCTCATCGTGCTGCCCACCGGCAGGGCCATGCACCAGCACATCCGCGAGCTGCACGTCGGCCTGCTCAACATGATGCCGGACGCCGCCCTGGCCGCCACCGAGCGCCAGTTCTTCCGCTTGGTGGGGGAGAGCAACCCCATCGCCCAGTTCTATGTCCATCCCTTCACCCTGCCGCAACTGCCCCGCGGCGAGAAGGCGAGGGCGCACATCGACCGGTACTACGAGACCTTCGATCAGGTGCGCGAGCAGGGCCTGGACGCCCTCATCATCACCGGCGCCAACGTGGTGGGACCGGAGCTGGCCAACCAGCCGTTCTGGGAACCGCTCATCGAGGTGATCGACTGGGCCTGGGAGAACGTTACCTCCACCCTCTGCTCCTGCCTGGCCACCCACGCGGTGCTCCAGTTCCGTTACGGGCAGAAGCGCATCCCCCAGCCGCGCAAGATCTGGGGTGTCTTTCCCCACCGGGTGGTGGACAGCCGCCACCCCCTGGTGAACGACATCGACAGCCGGCTCAACGTGCCCCACTCGCGCTGGAACGCCATCACCCGCGAGCAGTTCGAGCAGGCGGGCCTGCGGGTGCTGGTGGAGAGCGACAGCGCCGGTGTCCACCTGGCCACCAGCCACGACGGCCTGCGCTTCGTCTTCTTCCAGGGCCACCCCGAGTACGACACCATCTCCCTCCTCAAGGAGTACAAGCGGGAGGTGCTGCGCTATCAGGCCGGAGAGATCGACGACTACCCGCCCATGCCCGAGAACTACCTGGGGGTGCGCGAGACGGCCATCCTCGAGGAGTACCGCTACCGCTGGCGGCGGGGCGAGCGGGAGCTGGCCTTTCCGGAGCCGCTGATCGCGCCCCGCCTGGACAACACTTGGCACGACACCGCCGAGGCGGTGGTGGGCAACTGGATGGGGCTGGTCTATCAGGTGACTCACAGCGACCGCCGCCTGCCTTTCATGGAAGGGGTGGACCCAGACGATCCGCTGGGGCTGCTGCAAGATTGAGCAAGCTTTTATGGTAAATTTTTCATTCTTTGTATCACGGGTAGTACGGTGAAAAAGATGCGTGGAATCGTGGTCGTTGCCCTGGCAGGTGTTGGTTTGGCCAGTGGTCTGGCCAGTGGTGGTGGTTTTCCCTCCAGGCCGCCTTCGGGTCGTGAGGTGATCTGGCCGCCGCCGGGTGGGCTCTATCAGATCCAGCCGCCTGATTATGGCTACCACGCTCCTCAACGGGACTACCACATGATGGAAGGGCCGCCGCGCCGTTATCTGCCCAGCTACCGTTATCGCGGTCAGTATGTGCCGCCGCCCGGTCCCGACTGGCCGGATGCCGACTATTCACGACAAGATCAGACCAGGTCGGAGCCGAAGCCCAAGCCACTGCAACCGGGACAGCCGGTGGAGGTGGTGCCGCCCCCAGGCATTCCGGTGAACGCGGTGAAGCAGAAGCTGTCACGCAGGCCCAGCCGGAACTGGCGACCGGTGAAAGGGGTACCCGCTCTGCCGGTGGAACCGCCCGTGGGTCAAGGAAAATACCCACCTTCCAGGCGTAGTGGGACGGTTCAAAAAAAACAGCAGGTTCAGGAATCCGAGGCGCCCGCCAAATGAAAAAAGCCGCCAGAGGGGGCGGCTTTTTTCGGGGCGCTGTATTGCTTCAGGAGAGGCCCAGCTTCTCCTTGATGATCCTCACCACCTCATCGGAGGAAGTGGCGTTGATGTCCCACAGGTTGCCTTTTTCTTCGTAGAAGCCCACCAGCGGCGCGGTCTGCTCGTTGAACACGTCCAGACGCTTGGAGATGGCCTCCTCGGTCTCGTCGGCGCGCTGCACCACCTTGCCGCCACACTTGTCGCACACCCCTTCCACCTTGGGCGGGTTGCTCTTGACGTTATAGATGGCACCACAATCCTCGCAGGTGCGACGGGTGGTGAGACGGTCGAGGATCACCTCGCGCGGCACGTTGAGGTTGACCACGCCGTCAAGAGTGATATTGAGCTTTTCCAGCAACTTCTCCAGCTCCTCGGCCTGGGGGATGGTGCGTGGAAAGCCATCCAGCAGGAAGCCCTTCTGGCAGTCGTCTTGTTGCAACCGCTCTTCCATGATGCCCATGATGAGAGAGTCGGGAACCAACTCGCCCCGCTCCATGTAGCCCTGAGCCTCCTTGCCCAGCTCGGTGCCTTCTTTCACCGCGGCGCGCAGGATGTCGCCGGTTGAAATCTGCACGGAGCCGTCGATCTGGGTGAGCATTTTGGCCACGGTACCCTTGCCGGCGCCTGGGGCGCCAAGAAGAATCAGTCTCATGAATTTTCTCCGTTGGAATGTTGAGGATTTCGGCGAATGCGGTGGGCTGCCCTTTGCCGCGCCACCGCTTCGGGTGGCGCGTATTCTATAGGCCCGGGGCGCAAAATGCACCCATGGGCCGTTGCCACAGGCGGCAGGCCCAGGGAAAGAGATGGAATGGATTGCGGGTTTCAGCAGGCGCGGCGTCAGAGGCGCGTGCCGGAGACGAAGAACCGGGTTCAGCGGTCGATAGCCGCCTCGAACTCGTCACAATGGTAATAAGCGGCCAGATAGACTTCCCGCTTGAGACAGAGGCCGTCGTCGGCACGCACAGAGGCCATGCCTGAACTCATCACTTTCAGTCCGGGGAAGGTTTTTTCGAGAAACTCCGGGCTGTTTCTGAAGTGGGCGCAGTTGATACAGATCGCTTTTTTTCCGCTCATCTTCTTCACCATTTGAAAAAGGGGCCCACCCTCGCGGGCAGGCCCCAAGGTTTGGCTTTAGTGGCTGAGGTTGGACCAGTAGCCCGCAAACACCACTGCCGAGAGGATGAAACCGAGAATCACGTTCACCACCACGCCGGTGGTGAAGGCGGCAAACGGCTTTTTGCCGGCAGCGGCCAGCTCGCGGAAGCGCGTGGTCAGGCCGATGGAGAAGAAGCAGAAAATGAAGGCCCAGGTGCGCAGGGTCTTCACCGGCCCCACCAGCTCGGGCTTCACCATCTTGTTGTAGTCGGCGAAGCTGTAGCCCTTGGAGATGAGGGTGATGATGATCGAGGCAATGACGAAGCCGATGACGAATTTGGGGAAACGCCACCAGATCTCCGCCGGGTTGGGCTTCTGGCCTTCCTTCCTCTCCCACTTCATGGTGGAGATGAGTGCCAGCACGAAGGCCCAGATGCCGATCCAGATGTCACGCCCCACGACCTTCATCAGGGTGAAGCCCCATACCGAATCGTCCTGGCTGCCGGGAATGTTGGGCAGGTGCTCTGCCAGGTTGCCGTAAGCCTGGGCGGCCGCAAAGCCGGCGGCGTCGGCAAACTCGGAGGTGCCTATCCAGGCGCCGGCGACACCCGCGTGGAGCCCCACGGCGCGTGATACCAGTGGCAGGAAGAAGATCATCACGATGGCCCACAGAATCACCAGGGTGATGGCGATGGGCGCGTGCTCCTTCTTGGCTCCCACGGCACCGGCGATGGCGATGGCACCGGAGACCCCGCACACCGCGCCGCCGGCTCCCAGAGTGGCTCCCAACCGTCGGTCAAGCCCCATCTTCTTGGCGGTGAAATAGATCACCAGGAAGGTTGTGATGGAGACGATGGAGGCCTGCACTATGGCCACCGGCCCGGCCCAGACGATGAGCGTGAAGGGCAGGGTGGCGCCCAGCAGCACGATGCCGATCTTGATGTAGAACTCCACCCGGAAACCGGTATCCATCCACTTGGGAAGACCGATGAGGTTGGAGATCAACATGCCCAGTACCAGTGCCACCAGGGGAGGCTCCAGGTTGTAGTGGTGTGCCTTGTCCCAGGCACCAATCATGAAAATGATGACAGAAAAGATGAAGACGAAGATGAATGCCGGGATGTATTCCGACAATTTGTAGCCCATTGCCTTGACGGCGACCACAAAGATAGCCAGCCACATGGCGAACATGGCCAGGTACTGCGTGATATGGGTACCGAAGTGAGAGAACGCCTGCCCCAGCGTTTCCCACTTGGCGGGTTTGATGGCGATCCATTTGATGGAGCCGCCGTTGAGGAAAAAGGCTACCGCCACGATGACGATGCCCAGGCCGACCCATATGGCCCACCAGTCTTCCTTCAACCACAGCTCTTTCCAGCCGACGCTTTTCAGCCGCAGATCGTCAGCCTCCTCATCCCACTCACGCTCGGTTGGCGTCAGTTCAATGTCGCTTTCGTTTTTTTCTTCAGTCATGAGTGACCTCCTTTGTTTGAGTGGTGGATAAACCGCGTTTGTTGTAGTTATCGGTGCTAAAAATAGACGATCAGCCGCCTGCTGCAAATAGTTCCGGCTCTTCCCCTATTACCCGGATTTTTGTTGTTTCCTTATGTTGGTGTTGAACAGCAACAAGCAGCACGATCAGGGACATTTCAACCGGATACGACGACCGTGAGTTGCTTTTTGAAATCCCCCACCATCAACGATGCCAGAAAAATCTCCGACTGGGAAGCCCGTATTTGTGAAGAGGGTTTTAACGGTTTTCAGGAGCCGGTGGCGCTCTCCTCTTCAATCACCACCTTGGCCGCGTTAAGGGAGTTGAAGCGGGTGGAGGTGGCGGCGGTGTAGGCGCCCATGAGGTGGCCGATCACCAGGTCGCCCTCTTCCAGCTCGGGTAGTTCCAGTTCTTCGGCGATGACGTCGATGCTGTCGCAGGTGGGCCCGGCGAGGACGGCGGAGTGGCGGGGGTGGCCGTCCCGCAGTACTTGCAGGGGATAGAACGCGTGGTCGAAGAGCTGGCCGGAGTAGGAGCCGTAGATGCCGTCGTCAAGGTAGTACCACTGGCGGTCGCCGCGGCGCGCCTTGCCGATGACGGTGGAGACGGCCCGCACCGCCGGCGCCACCAGGTAACGGCCGGGCTCGGCGATGAGGTGGAGGTCATCGGGCAGCGCGGCCAGTGTGTCGCGGATGGGGGCGAAGTAGGCATCGAAGTCGAAACCGGCCTGGGCGTAGTCCACCGGAAAGCCGCCGCCGATGTCCAGGGTGGCCAGGGGGTGGCGGGCCTCCCGGTTGATCTCCCCGATGAGCCGGCCGCACGCCTCGATGGCGGCGACATGGGTGGCGGGGTCGGTGCTCTGGGAGCCCACGTGGAAGGAGAGGCCGCGCACCTGGAAACCGGCTGCCTGTCCCTCCAGCGCCAGCGCCCTGGCCTGTTCCGGCAGGCAGCCGAACTTGCGCGACAGGTCCACCGCGGCGCTGGGGCTGCGGAAGGCGACCCGCAGCAGCACGCCCACCCGGTGTCGCCAGGGGGTGAGCTTCTTCAGCTCGTCCAGGTTGTCCACCACGAAGGTGGTGGAC